>DASYTB010000677.1:0-5479 GCA_036002705.1 Verrucomicrobiia bacterium | reverse complement strand
CCTGGTCGGGATCAATATCATTCTCGCGGTGAGCCTCAACTTGATCAACGGCTACACCGGGCAGTTCTCGCTTGGCCATGCTGGGTTCATGGCGGTCGGCGCTTATACCGCCGCCGCGGTCACGATGTTCGGCGGGCCCAGGCTTCTGCCGATGCTCGGAGGCGATAAAAGCGCGTTCGCGGTGGCAATTCTGTTTTTGCTCGCCCTGCTCGCCGGGGGCGTGATCGCGTCAGTCGCGGGAATCGTGGTGGGGGGCCCTTCGTTGCGGCTCAAGGGAGATTATCTGGCGATTGTGACGCTTGGATTCGGCGAAATCATCCGTGTTATCTTCCGAAACATTGATGTCCTGGGCGGCGCGCTCGGACTCACCGGCATCGCTCCTTACACAAATGTCTTTTGGACCTACGGATTCGCTGCCGTCACGATTTATACGGTCCTGACGCTGGTGCACTCAACTTATGGACGTGGTTTCATTGCCGTGCATGATGACGAAATCGCCGCCGAGGCCATGGGCATCAACACGACAAAATACAAGATCACCGCGTTTGTGATCGGCGCGTTTTTCGCGGGGATCGCCGGTGGCCTTTTCGCGCACCAAAATCTTGCAATTGATCCGAAGGGGTTTGACTTCATGGCATCGATTGAAATCGTGGTCTTCGTCATTTTAGGCGGAATGGGCAACACGATCGGTGTCATCCTCGCGGCGATACTTCTCACCATTTTGACCCAATCGCTGAGAAGCATCGGCGACTGGCGAATGCTCATCTATTCATTCCTCCTTATCGTGCTGATGCTCACCCGTCCGCAAGGTCTCTTTCGCTGGCCCGCGCGGACGCGAGTGAAACCGGCTTCCACGCCCACCATACCATGACCGCCCCGCCGCAAAACGATTCTTTGCTCGAGGTTCGGAACTGCACAATCCGATTCGGCGGGTTGACGGCGGTGTCCGCGCTGGATCTCAAAATCGGGCCAGAAGAACTCGTCGGTTTGATCGGCCCAAATGGCGCCGGGAAAACGACGGTTTTTAATTTGATCACCGGCGTCTATCAGCCAACCGAAGGCGCAATCACCTTCCGGGGCGAGAGCATGGTCGGAAAAAAGCCGTATCGCATTACCGATCACGGCATCGCCCGCACGTTTCAGAACATTCGCCTTTTCTCTTCGCTCACGGTTTTTGACAACGTGCGCGTCGCGTTCCATCTGCATTTGGTGAGCGGCATGGTCCACGCCTTGATTCGTGGTCGCGGTTTTCTTCAGGAGGAAAGCGAGATTCGAAACCGTGTGATGGACCTCTTGCGCATCTTTCATCTCGATGGACACGCCATGGCCGAGGCGCGCAATTTGCCTTACGGCGATCAACGGCGTTTGGAAATCGTGCGTGCGCTGGCCACGCGCCCGAAATTGCTTTTGTTGGACGAACCGGCCGCGGGAATGAACGCCACCGAGAAAGTCGAACTCATGAACTTGATTCGCTTCGTCAAAGACCAATTCCAACTCTCGGTCCTCCTGGTGGAACACGATATGAAAGTGGTGATGGGGATTTGCGAACGAATCGCCGTCCTCGACTACGGCCAAAAAATCGCTGAAGGATCGCCGGAGGAGGTTCGGGCGAACCCGAAGGTGATCGAAGCGTATCTAGGCGAGTAATGGCCGAAAATTCAAAACCAGTCGTGCTCGAGCTGCAAAACCTGGTGGTGAATTATGGCGTCATCACCGCTTTGCATGGAATTTCGCTGGCGATTCGCAAAGGAGATATCGTCACCTTGATCGGCGGCAACGGAGCGGGAAAAACAACCACGTTGCGCACGATTTCCGGCCTGCTTCGCCCCAAATCCGGAGGGATTCGTTATGAAGGTGAAGAGATTTCGAGCTGGGCGGCGCATCGCATCGTGAAGCGTGGCCTGGCCCAGGTGCCGGAAGGCCGCATGGTCTTCGCCAATCTGACGGTGATGGAGAATCTTTGGATGGGCGCGTTTTTGCGCCGGGACAAGGCGGCCATTCAGAAGGATCTGGATTTCGTTTATACCGTTTTCCCGCGCCTCAAGGAACGTGAGAAACAGATCGCCGGGACGCTTTCCGGCGGCGAACAGCAGATGCTCGCCATTGGCCGGGCACTCATGAGCAAACCGGCTTTTCTCATGCTCGATGAACCGTCTCTTGGTATTGCGCCGCTGCTCGTAAAAACAATTTTCCAGAAAATCGTCGAAATTAATCAGCAGCAGGGCATCACCATGCTGCTCGTCGAACAAAACGCAAACCTGGCACTTGAGGTTTCCCACTACGGCTACGTCCTCGAAACGGGTCGAATCATCCTGCAAGATGAATCGGCGGCGCTCCGCAGCAACCCGGAGGTGCGGGCTGCGTACTTGGGGGGATGAGAGGAGGCTCAACGAGCCGAATCCTGAAGCACCCAAGCTTCCTCGCGATTTGGCTCTACGTGGGAAGCGGGATGAGCCGCACGCGTTTTGCTTGTTGCAGCGCGGCTAGTTCTCCCAACGCGGTCGCGCCGGCATCTTCGGGCAGGTTGGCCATGGATTGACGAAGGGAGGCCATTTCGCGGTCGATACTCTGGTTTCGCAAGCGCAGGGCCAGCTCCGTGAGTTGCTGTTCCGGTTTTGGAATGAGGCGCTCTTCCGCCAAGGCCTCGGTGATCAATGATTGCAGGTGCGGCGATTCGATGCGATTGAGAATCTCGCCGGGCTGAATCGGATCGCCGTTAGCGCCTAAGGCCAGACGGTGCCGCACGATTTCGCGCACCGCCTCGTTATGGATCCATTCGGGATGAAGATGCGCGCGAGTCCATTCCAGCACTTCGTCGTGATGCAGAAGGATTTTGAGCAGCCAAAATTCCTGTGAGTTTGGCCGGATGATTTCCTGGGGGTCGGGAGCACCGTTTTGGTTTTCATCGACTGGTGCTTCGGTTTCGCGGCGCACCGTTTTCCTGGCCGCGACTTCCTTGAAGCGCTGAACCGCCGAAAATGGGCTCACGCCCAGGCGTCCGGCGGTCCGCTGGGCGTACTTATCGAACAACGCCGCGTCGCCGGTCTTCTGGACCGCTTCGGCCATGGCGGTAAGGACGGCTTGCTGTCCCTTGTCCGTTCGAATGTCATTTTGGCGGCAGAGCCGATTGAGGTAGTAGTCAAAAAAACCCTCTGCTTTTTGGATCAGTTCCTCGAAGGCGGGCGCGCCGAAATCTTTGATGAACGAATCGGGATCGTGCGGGGCTGGAAGGGTCGCGACGCGGATGGCCAGCCCGCAGCCGAGAAGGTCATCCAGCACGCGGACGGCGGCCTTCTGTCCCGCTTCATCGGAATCAAAGCAGAGGACGACCTCGCTGGCATATCGCTTGATGATTCGCGCATGCTCACTGGTGAAAGCGGTGCCTTGCGGCGCAACGATGTTTTGAACGCCCGCCATGAAACAGGCGATGAGATCGATCTGCCCTTCACAAACGATCGCAAACTGCTTTTCGAGAATGGCTCGTTTGGATTTATCCAATCCGAAGATCACGCGGCTCTTGAGAAAGAGCGGTGTCTCGGGCGAATTGACGTATTTGCGGGTATCATCAGTGCCTGGCAAAACGCGTCCGCTGAAGCCGATCACGCGTCCTTGATCGTCGCAAATTGGAAACATCAAACGCCCGCGAAAACGGCCATAGAAATCGCTGGTGCCTTCTTTGCGGATGGCAAGGCCCGCTTGTTCCAGCAGGGCGAGATCAAAGCTTTTCGATTTCGCCCAGTTGATCGTGTCTTCCCAGGGCTCCGGTGAAAACCCAAGACGAAACAGGTTCACCGCCTCCGGTGAAACGGCGCGTTCGCCGAGATAATTTCGCGCGCGTTCCCCGCCAGCTTCGTTCAGGAGACAGGCATGCCAGCGTTGCGTAATCTGTTCGTTAATCTGAAAGAGTTTTTCCTTAACGAATTGCCTCTCCTGGTATTGCGGGTCTTTTTCGAATTGAAGCGGGATGCGCGCGCGTTCGGCCAGGCGTTTGATCGCCTCCGGAAAATCGACCGTCTCGTACTCGCGAATGAAGGTAAAAACGTCGCCGCCTTTGTGGCATCCGAAACAGTGAAACGTCTGTTTCCGTGGATTGACGTGAAAACTGGGAGTCCTCTCGCGATGAAACGGACAAAGCGCCACGAAACTCGCGCCCGCCCGCTTCAAAGGAACGACCGCCGAGATGACATCAATGATGTCATTGGCCGCGCGAATTTGCTCCAGAGTCGCTGGCGCGATAAAGCCGCCCATTCAAACCGCACTTTAACGCAATCTGAAAACGCCGCATAGCTCATTATCTTGGACGTCTCGCGGGCGTTGATGTATTCCCTCGGAACACCGAGTTTTGCCATATGCTGAAAAAGATAGCGCGCCGAACGGCGGAGAAATCCGGCGGCAAATTCGCCATTGTAGCCGCCAAGTACAATGCGAAATACACGAACGCTTTAGTGGCTTCGGCTCAGGCGGAGTTTAGAGCCGGTGGCGCCGAACGCGTCGAAGTCTTTCGCGTGCCTGGCGCATTCGAGACGCCGGTCATCGCGGCGAAACTCGCGGAAGCCGAAAACCCGCATTTCGACGTGATCATTTGTTTCGGGGTGGTTTTGCGGGGCGAAACAGCTCACGCCCAGCATATCACCGAAGCGGTGAGCTTTGCCCTGGCCGAGTTGCAGGTCCGCGCGAAAATCCCGATCGTTCACGGAGTTCTCCTTTTCGAAAACGAAGAACAGGCCAAAGTGCGATGCCTGGGCAAAGAACACAACCGCGGCATGGAAGCGGCGCGGACGGCTTTGGAAATGTTTAAAGTCGTGGAGGGACTTGGGAAGTACATGTCCGTTCCGATTGCGGAATGGGAAAAGCAATTCAGGGCCGCTCGAAAAAGCTCAGCGCGTCGAGGTGAGAGACAGCTTCGGTGAAATCATCCTGGCAGCTTCGCGCGAGACTCGGCGGTTGGAGCGGTTTTGGACGAGTTGCGCGACGATACTCAAACCGATTTCGTTCACGCTGATGCCGCCGATGGGCAACCCGACCGGGCAGGCGACATGTTCGAGTTGCTCGCGCGTGGCGATGCCTTCGTCCATGAAATGGGTAAAGATGATGTTTTTCTTTCTCTTGCTGCCGATCATGCCGAGAAAGGCGAAAGGTTTTCCGACCCATTTTGAAAGAACCAGCGCATCGTGTTGATGACCGCGTGTCACGATCAACCCTAGCGTCGGGACCGGTGGGAAAGCCTCGGCTAGCAACTTATCCCAATGATCCACGCGCAGGCGCGTCGTGGGAGCAAAGAACTCGGCCGCTGCCATCGCCGGGCGATCATCGAAAACCGTGACGGCGAAATCCATCTGCTCGGCGAGCGGCGTCACGGCGCGCGCGATGTGGCCAGCGCCCGCGATCCAAAGTTGTTCCGGCGGCAAGACCGTTTCCGTGTAGAGCCAGTTTTCGTGGTTGCCGCTCTCGACCAGAGCGAGCGTAAAGTCCTGGCGAA
>DASYTB010000676.1:0-4311 GCA_036002705.1 Verrucomicrobiia bacterium | reverse complement strand
CCAGGCTGACATCGGTTATGAAACGGCGGCTTAATTCCCCGGATCGGACTTGCGCCGACATCGTTTTACGGTCGTTAGGCAACTGCTTAAAAATTGAAACTGCTGGATTGTAAAACGCAGATCGTGCATTTAAGATGCTGCCCGGAGGTCAGGAGCCAAAGGGCGTATATGTTACGGGAAGTTCTCGGAAGGCGCATTCGACTTTTTTGCCTTCTTTCTTTTCTTGGTTTTGGCGTGATCGGCTGCAAGAAACAAGCTCCACCACCCCCGCCGCCGCCCGAGGTCGAGGTGATCACCGCCTCCTCCACGAACATGCCTATTTTCCAGGAATGGATCGGGACGATGGAAGGGTTTGTGAATGCGCAAATCCGCGCGCAGGTCACCGGTTATCTGCTCACTCAAAACTACAAGGAAGGCAGCGAAGTAAAGAAGGGCGAGTTGCTGTTTCAAATCGATCCGCGTCCTTTTCAAGCCGCTCTCGATCAGGCCCAGGCCAAACTCGCCCAGGACCAGGCGCAATTAGGGAAAACGGAACTGGATGTAAAGCGCTACACCCCACTCGCCAAGGAACAAGCGATCAGCCAGGAAGAGCTGGACAATGCGATCCAGGCCAATCTCGCCGCCCAGGCACAGATCAAAGCGGATCAGGCGGCCATCGAAAATGGCCAGTTGAACCTCGGGTTCACGCAGGTCAAATCACCGATCGACGGCATCGCAGGGATCGCGCTGGCGCAAATTGGCGATCTGGTCAGCCCGGCGGGCATTGTTCTGACGACGGTTTCCGCCCTTAATCCCATGCGTGCTTATTTTAATGTGGGTGAGAAGTCTTATCTCACCTTTTGGCGCCATCTCATTGGTTCCGTGGATACAAACAAAATACTACCCCTCGAACTCATTCTTTCCGACGGCACGGCCTATCCGGAAAAGGGGAAATTCTTTATCGCCGATCGGCAGGTCAACCCGAACACCGGCACTCTCCAGATCGCGGGGCTGTTTCCAAATCCGGACCTGGTGTTGCGGCCTGGGCAATATGCGCTGGTGCGGGCGCAAACCGAAATCCGGAAAAACGTCACGGTTATCCCGCAGCGGGCGGTCACGGAGCTGCAGGGGAGCTACCAGGTAATTATGGTGGATAATGAAAACAAAGCACACAGCAAAGCCGTAAAAGTGGGGGAACAGACCGGCGCCAACTGGATCATTGAGGAGGGGGTGCAGCCGGGCGAACGAGTAGTGATCGAGGGGCTGCAGAAAGCAAAGGAAAACGCGGTGGTGAACCCAAAGCCTTTTGTTCCTCGCGAGCAAAATAGCGGGCCCTCGGCCTCTTCCTCGACGAACGCCTCGCCCACTCACCACGAATCCCGGTAGCCTCGATGTATCGTTTCTTTATCAATCGGCCGATTGTCGCGATGGTCATCGCCATTCTCATGGTGCTGATCGGCACGGTCTCGATGCTGACCCTGCCGATCGCGCAATTCCCGCAAATTGTTCCGCCGGAAATCCGAATTCAGGCCAGCTACGTCGGCGCCGACGCCTACACACTAGCGCAATCCGTCGCGACTCCACTCGAAGAACAAATGAGCGGAGTGGACAACATGAATTACATGTATTCGGTCAGCGCGAATAACGGAGTCATGCGGATGGGCGTGAACTTCGATGTCAAAACGGATCCGAATATCGACCAGGTGCTGGCGCAATTGCGCGAGAAGCAGGCGGAAGTGCAACTTCCAGAAGACGTCCGCAATTATGGGATCACGCTGCTGAAATCGCCCACCAGCCCGATGATGCTGGTCGGCCTTTACTCACCGAACGAAACACACGACGGCATTTTTCTCGCGAATTACGCCTACATCAACATTGTTGACCGGCTCACGCAATTGAAGGGCATTTCGAACGTCAACGTGTTTGGCGCCGGACAGTACGCCATGCGTTTCTGGGTAAAACCGGACCAATTGGCAAAGCTGAATATCACCGTGAACGACATCATCGACGCGCTCCGGGCGCAAAACACGGTGAATCCGGCGGGTCTCGTGGGCGGGCCGCCAACCCCGCAAGGGCAGGAGTTCACTTACGCCATCACCGCGCAAGGACGTCTCGTCTCGGAAAAAGAGTTTAGCGAGATTGTCGTCCGCGAAAACCCGGATGGATCGGTCGTGCGACTGAAGGATGTGGCGCGCGTCGAGCTGGGGGCGCAGGTCTATAATATTCGCGGGCGGCTCAACGGAAAGCCATCGGCCGTAATGGCGATTTACCAATTGCCCGGGTCCAATGCGCTCGAGGCCGCGGCGGGCGTGCGCAAGCTGATGGAGGAGATCAAGAAGACTTTTCCCTCCGATCTGGAGTACGCCACCTCCCTGGACACGACTCTGGCCGTTTCACAGGGGGTGGATGAAATCATGAAAACACTCTGGATTGCTATCGGATTGGTGATCATTGTTGTGTTCGTTTTTCTGCAGGGCTGGCGTGCGTCACTGATTCCGTTTCTGGCTGTGCCGGTATCGCTCATCGGCACATTTGCCTTTTTTCCCCTCTTTGGTTTTTCCATCAATACTCTTTCGCTGTTCGGTTTGGTGCTCGCCATTGGCCTGGTGGTGGACGACGCGATTGTCGTGGTCGAAGCGACCGAGCGGCACATTGAAGAAGGGCTGAGCCCCAAAGACGCCGCGCTCAAGGCCATGGAGGAAGTAGCCGTGCCCGTGGTTTCTCTGGCTCTGATTCTGGCGGCGGTTTTTGTTCCGACCATATTCATTCCCGGCATTACCGGCCGCCTTTACCAGCAGTTCGCGTTAACGATTGTCATTTCCGTGGTTCTCTCGGCGTTTAACGCGCTTTCCCTGAGCCCGGCTCTCGCGGCAAAACTGCTTAAACCCAAAGACACCCATAAAGCGGGACCGCTGGGGAAGTTTTACGCCTGGTTCAATCGCACCTTTGATAAAGCCCGTGATGATTACATCAAAGTTGCCGCACTTCTTATTCGCAAGAGCATCTGGTCGATCATCGTTCTGTTCCTGATTGCCGGCGTCGCGATCTTTCTGGGAAGTCGTCTCCCGAAATCGTTTCTGCCGGAAGAAGACCAAGGCTATGCCTTCGCTTCGGCTCAATTGCCCAACGCCGCTTCCCTCGAACGGACCGAAGCCGTTTGCGAAAAGATCGAGAAGATCCTCAAGGATACGCCCGGTGTGAAGTATTACACGACTGTCGCCGGATTCAGCCTTCTCAGCCAGGTGCAGGCCACCTACAGCGCTTTCTTCTTTGTCACACTCAAGCCCTGGAACGAGCGCAAAAAACCCGAGGAACAGTACTTTGCCATTCGCGACCGTTTGAAACGCGAGCTTGGAAAAGTTACGGAAGCCAATGCCACCGCCTTTTCACCGCCATCCATCCCAGGGGTCGGTTCGTCCGGCGGATTCACTTTCCTGCTCGAAGACCGTTCCGGCCGGCAGGATGTTTCATTTTTGACGGAGAATCTTGATAAATTCATGGAAGCGGCGAAACAACGGCCGGAGCTTTCCGGCCTGAGCACGACACACCTTCCCAGCGTCCCGCAAGTTTTCGTCAAAGTGGATCGGGACAAAGTCCTGAAACAAGGGGTCGCTCTGGGCGACGTGTACAAAACGCTCCAGGCGTTCATGGGCGGATACTTTGTGAATTACTTCAATCGCTTTGGGCGGCAGTGGCAGGTCTATATCGAGGCGGAAGATCAATACCGTTCGCGTGCGGAGAACATCAACCTCTTTTACGTGCGCAATAAGCGCGGCGAAAGCGTTCCACTTTCCGCGTTTACCGAAGTACAGCACCGGACCGGTCCAGAATTCATCATGCATTACAACGAATATCCCTGCGCGCAAATCAATGGATCGGCGGCGAGCGGCTACAGTTCGGGCCAGGCCACGAAGGCGCTCGAAGAAGTTTTCGCCCAAACCATGCCGCGTGAGATGGGCTTCGGTTATATCGGCATGTCCTTCCAGGAAAAAAGCGCAGCCGAAGGCGTTTCTCCTGCACTCATCTTCAGTCTCTCGGTCCTCTGCGTTTTTCTCATTCTGGCCGCGCAATTTGAAAGCTGGTCGCTGCCGGTGAGCGTCTTGCTCGGCACTCCCACGGCCATTTTGGGGGCATTTCTCGCGCTGAACGCGCGCGGGTTTCAAAACGACGTTTATGTGCAAATTGGTTTGATCATGCTGATCGGTCTCGCCGCGAAAAACGCGATTCTTATCGTGTCCTTCGCCAAAAGCGAATATGAGAAAGGCGGCAAATCGATCAAGGACGCCGCCATCACCGGCGCGCGCATTCGCCTCCGCCCAATCCTGATGACTT
>DASYTB010000675.1:0-3942 GCA_036002705.1 Verrucomicrobiia bacterium | reverse complement strand
AAGAAAGCCGCCTTCGATCAACACGGCCGGTCTTTTCTGCTCGCGAACGACCGTGATGAAGCGAGCGCGCCGCACCCCCCGATCGCGCCGACTCGTGGCGCTGATCAGGCTGGATTGAACACGGGTCGCGAGAAGCAGATTCTGGGCGTCGAATTCGTTGTTTGGATAAAGGCGTCGGGTGTCGTCCTCGAAATTCCGATTGCTGTTCGAGGGAAGCCCCGCCGGGGTAATGCAATACGTCTCGATGCCGGCTTCCTCAGGCGTGCTGCCGCTTTTTTCCAGCGAATTAAAATGAAGGCTGATGAACAGGTCAGCCGCGTTCGCATCCGCGATGGCAACTCGGTCCATCAGTGAAACGTCGTGGTCGATTCGACGGGTGAGAATTACACGCCAGTTGGAGTTCGCAAGCAAACGTTCGATCCGCAAGGCCCAATCGAGCGCCAGATCTTTTTCGTAAGCCACCCGAGTAACGCACTTGGAGCCAGGGTCCGCGCCACCGTGGCCAGGGTCGAGCACGAGCACGCGCGCCCCCTTTGGAATGGTCAAATCGCCAAGACCGAGTGGATAGGCCGATTTCAAGACATCCAGCGAATGAAACGTGAACTGCCCGTTGTGCGCGGCCGGAGGGAAACCGAACCCAATATTGATGCCGTTCCATTTGCCAAAGCGTTGGCCCAAAATCAGGCGCAGGACTCCCCGCGTCGATTCCAATTCAACTGCCGGTGGGTTGCTGTTCGGGACGAGGCGCGCCTGAGAAAAACCGCAAAGCTGCGCCCAGCTCGAAACCGGGAGCATCCCGGTCGGTAATTGAAGCTTTTCTTCCGGCAGCACGGAGCGCGGTTCTTCGTTGAGCGCCGGCAAGCCTTTGTCTAGGGGAAGAGTCACCGTGTCCAGATCGACCGGGGGAATGATCGGCCGGGCGCTCGAAGGCTCCAAAATAGTGATTTGCGGCGCGGCCTTCGGCGGAGCGGGACACCCGGCAAGCAACAGAAGTCCCCCGGCAAGGAGGCAAAGATAGCCACAGCGGCGCACTGAACGGACGAACATCGCGTTTATTCTGCAATCAAAATTCCAACGCACAAGCTCTTCCTCGGCAGGGATTGCATTTGAGTAAATATTAAATCTCACCAGCAACGATTTGTTTGGCAAGCTCCTATGCGTCCGCGTAAATTGGGAACCTCTGGTAAAAAGATGAGCAAACTTCTCTGCCTTACCGCGATTCTGTTCACAGCGGCAGCGAACGCTGACACGCCACCGGATGCCATCTCCTTCAGCAAGCAGGTTGCCCCAGTCCTCGTGGCCAAATGCACCACCTGCCACAACGCGGAAAAAGCCAAGGGTGGCTACCGGTTGCATACCTTTGAAGCCCTCTTGCAACCTGGCAAAAGCAAACTTGCTCCAGTGGTAGCCGGGAAACCCACCGAAAGCGAACTTTTCAAAAGGATCACGGCCCCGGGTGAAGACGACCGCATGCCGCAAAAGGGCGATCCGCTCCCCAGCGAACAAATCGAGCGCATTCGCCGCTGGATTGAGGAAGGCGCCAAACTCGACAGTTTGGACTCGAAAGCTGCCTTGAGCAGCATCATTCCTCAGCTTCCCTTCCCTCCGCCACCCGAGCGCTATTCACGGCCTGTTCCGATCCTCGCGCTCGCTTTTACATCAGCCGGCACGCAACTGGCAGCCGGTGGGCACAATGAAATCACACTTTGGAATCTCAGCGGCGAACTCCAAAAGCGCATCACGAACGTGACACAACGCGTTCATCAAATTGCTTTTTATCCCAGTGCCCCACTCATGGCCGTGGCGGGCGGGAAGCCGGGACGGTCCGGAGAATTGAGCATCTACGATGTCAAAACGGGCGAACTTAAAACGAACGTCCTTAAAATCACTGATGAGCTGCTGACGGTCGCGATCAGTTCGGACGGCAAACGGCTCGCCGCCGGGGGGGCTGACAATACCATCCACGTCTTTGATAGTGAGAGTTACGCGAAGATCACAACGATTCAGCAGCACGCGGATTGGGTGACGTGCCTGCAGTTCAACAGCAACGGCTCCAAACTCGCCTCGGCCAGTCGTGATCGGACCGCGCGCATTTACAATGCCCTGACCGGTGATCTCGAGACCACCTACGCGGGACACGGCGCTTGCGTTTTCTCCATTGCCTTCCTGAGCGATGGCCGGGTTGTCAGCGGCGGACGCGATAAGGCGTTGCACATTTGGGACGTCGCGGATGGTAAGAAAAAAAATGAGCTAAGTGGTTTCGAAGGTGACCTTTACCAGGTGATGAGCACGGAAAATGAACTGTTCGCAGGCGGCGCTGACAAAAACGTGCGCGAGTATTCCGTCTCCGAACACCGCCTGGTCCGCACTTTTTCCGGACAAAATGACGCCGTCTATTCGCTCGCATTTTATGAACCCGCCGGACTGCTCGCCAGCGGCAGCTATGACGGGACGATCAAGATTTGGAGGATCTCGAACGGCGAGGTGGTTCACAGTTTCATTGCCGCGCCGGGTTTTCAGAGCTCCCGTTAAGCTTCTCGGAAAGCGCATCTTCTCTTATCGGGACTTTCCTGTAAGTGAAACACGGCTCGTCCATTCCGGAGTTGTGTGAGAATCTAGGATAAAAGAGGGCGATTCAGGCAGGGATCGCCCAAATGAAGGAGTAAGGAGCGTTATGAAAGGGTTTCTTTTTTTGGCAGCGCTGACTGGGTTATTCGTTTCTGTGGGCTGCGAATCGGATCACCACCACGACCACGCCTATTGGGAGCATCGCGAATATCGGGAACACCCGGTTTACCGGGTTGAACCGGGATACGCTCCGCAAGCGGGGCCTGTTTATCGAGAGTATCCTGAGTATGGATACCGCCCATAAGCCAATGCTGTAGCGCCGCTCTGGCGAGACGCCGCTACGCGGAAGTCAAAGCGCTGCGGCCCAGCAGAAAGAGCCTTCGTTGCGCGGCGAAGGCTTGAGCTGTCTGCGGGTAATCGCGGATCAGTTCCTGAAGCGCGCGGCGAAATTTATCCTCGTTCTTTTCCGCGCCGAATTCCCACGCCGCCACCTGGGCGAGCCATTTTGCTTTCTGCTCGCCTGGGGGCTCTTGCATCTCAATCAGCAGCTTTAACTGTTCAACACCGAGTTTCGTTTTTCCAAGCTTTTCCGCCAGGACAACCCCCAGCGCTTCTCGGGCCGCAACGTCGTTGGGATCTTCCGTCAGTTTTTCGCTCAATCGATTTGCTTCGAGGGTTGCCTCGGCCAGGGGACCGGCTTTTATGGGACGCGGTTCTTCCGTGAGCGACGGAAGGCGGATGGGTTTGGGCTTCTTTGATTCAATCAGTTCCTCGTAATTGCGCGGAAGCTGTTTCATCCGCTGTCGGGCCATGCGCTCGAAATGACTTCCCGGCAATTTGCGGCAGAGCAGCTCCAGGGCAGCTCGGGCGGCTTCGGGATTTTCCGCTTCGAGTTGCAAATCGGCCAGTTTGTCGCAGGCGACGGAGATTTGCACGGGTTGTGTCCTTGGGTCTTTGCAGATGTCCAGAATCACTTGCGCGGCATCTTCCATATTTTTAAAATTTTTCGCGTAAAGCTCCGCCAGCATCATCCAGCCTTGAAAATCATCTTCGCACTTTTCCAACTGGGAGATTACCTCCAGCTCCGCGGCGTCGTACTTGCCAAATTTTAACTGGGCCACTGCGCGGTCATATATGGGACGGGGCGGCGGTAATTCCGCCAGGTTCATATTGAAGTGAACGACCGGCAGGCAAAACAAAATCAATGCCGCGCCGAGCCCCGTCGGGCCATTGAGATACGCGAGAGAGGCCGCGCAAAGGAGTGTGAAAAAACCGATGACGCCAACATTAAAGGCCAATTCAGCCTGGTTCGGCGCGCATCTCGCCATCTTCGCGAGAATCCAAACGTAAGTCACACCCGTCCACCAACTCAGG
>DASYTB010000674.1:0-10478 GCA_036002705.1 Verrucomicrobiia bacterium | reverse complement strand
TGCGCAATTTGAGCAACTCGCTCGTCTGTGTCCGAGTCTTTTCCGCCTCGAGTTTCGCGGCATCCGCCGTTTCGTTGCTTTTTTGTTCCGCGGCGCTCTCGAGTTCGGCCAGGCGCGCGCGCATCTGTTCGTTGTCCTCCTGAAACAAAGCAGCCTTGCGCCAATTAATCGCAGCCAGCGTGGCGCTTACGACAATCAGCAGCGAGTAGATGATTCTTTCGAGTCGCATATAGGTGTGTCGGGTTGGAAGGTTTGATTACTGAGCGGGAAGCGGAACTTGGGTTGGACTTTGAAGATAATCAACCAGATTGACGATCTCCTGATCAGACAAAGCCTCCAAAAGGCCTTCGGGCATCATGGAAAGATTCGACTGCGTTCTCTTCACGATGTCAGTTCGCGGGAGCGTTACCGTGCCGGTTTGTGTTTGAATGGTCACCGTGCCTTCATTCTCCCGGACGATAATCCCTGAAATCAGGCGGTCGTCGCTCGTTTCGAAATAGGCCGCTTTGTAACGGTCCCAAACTACCGCGTTTGGATCAACCACGTTCTCCAGGATATAATCAAGATTGCCGCGCTGCGAGCCCGTCAACTCAGGCGCGAGCTTGCCGCCGTCGTCAAAAAGCGAGTGACAGCTCGCGCACGTTCGTTTGAAGACCGCCCTGCCCTCGCGCGGATCGGCCTGGCCGAGCACCGCGGAAGTGAGGAGTTTTTTGTAGCGCGCAATTTGCGTGGCTTTTTCGCCGCTCACCCCGCGAAACGTGCCCAGGTCTTTCAAAAGCGACTCGAGTCTCGGATCCTTGTAAGCCTGAATTTGGCGCGCGGAAAATGGAGTGATGTCGCGCGCGGGAATTCTTTTGTCGCGAACGGCTTCCAGCAACGGCGCGGCGAAAGAAGCGCGGGAAGAGAGCGTGTTGATGGCTTCGGCCTTTTCCTCCGGATTTAAACGACCATACTCTGAAATAATCAGGTCGGGCGTTTGAGGATTATCGTAAGCCGCCAGCGCGTTAATGGCCGTGCGCCGCAAGGCCGGATCAGTCACGGCTTTTTGGAAAAGCGGGACAAATTCCGGACGTCGAATCGACACTAAAGCCTCCAGAGCAGCTTTGCGGTCCGACCCCTTCCCCGACTTGTCGTTTGCGCGCGCTTCCATTTCACGAAGGGCGGTTTCATCTCCAAACGTCAGCGATAAACGGATCGCTTCATCTCGAACATCCCTGGCCGGACTGTTTTCCAATTTCCGGGCCACGACATCCCAACCCTCGGGCGCGGCAAGCTGGCGGCGCCCATTCAAGGCGAGATACATGCCGAGAGTGACGTCCGCCTGAAAGTCCGGGTCAGCGGATTTGGCCAGCGCCTGGGTCAGCCCATTCAACGCCAGGCGTAAGGCGAGCCGTTCCGCGAGGAAGCGGCGCACAAGCGGAATCGTTGTTTTCTCCAAAAGTTTCAGCGCCGCCGCTTCATTTTTGCCGGCGACCGGCTCGATGCCGTACCAAATCATGAGCGGCAGGTAAGGATCAGTCGCATCTTCGGCATGCGCCGCCAAGCCACTCGCCACGTCCACCCGATCCTCGAGCGCAAGCCGTTGCAGCGCCGAGGCAAGATACAATCGAACCACCGGCGAGGAGTCGTTCTGCGCGAGATCAACCAGCTCGGAAAAGGAATTACGCGGGTTGCTGTCCGCCGTGGCGAATTGAACCGCCCACGCCCGAATATATTCCTCGGAATCGACCAGCGCCTCCTGGCGAACCGCCGAACTCTCCCCAATCACATGCAACGCCCAAAACGCGCGCAGCCGGTCATGCAAGTTCGCTCCATGTTTAAACATTTCCCGCAATCGAATCGGCGTGGTCGGTTGAAGGTTTCGGCCTTCGGCTCGTTCCTGCAGAATCAGGCGGGATTGGTTCACCAGCCACTCATCCTTTGCCGTTTGAAAACTCAGCAATTGGTTGTCCGGCATTTGGCGTAAATCCGACGTTTTCTTCTGCTGCCCATTGTAGTTGATTTTAAAAATGCGCCCGTTCTCCCGGTGAATATCATCGTAGTCATGGCATTCGCCCGCATCGCACCAATCGCTGACAAACGCTCCGCCATCGGACGAGGGGATCACCGACACACCGCGAAACCAGGTGTCGTTAACCCGCATAAAGTCCGCCCGATGCTTCCCCACGTAGCTCGAGCCTTCCGGAACCAGCAGGTCGTTGTTGACCCGATGCCCGTGAATGTTGATGGTAAAAAACGTATTTCGATAGGTTTCCGGCCAGCTCTCGCCCAGGTAAATCATCGCCCCGCAATGCGCATGCCCTCCTCCCGTGACATCATTTTGCGGGTTGTCCGCGCCCTCCGTTTTCCAATAACCGCCCGCCCAATGGATGTGGTCGGCGATGCTTGGAATAAGTTCGAAAAGATAAGGATTAAAATCCTGCCCAAACATCCGTTCGTAATGAGCTCCGGGCACTATGTGAAAAAGGTGTTTGATCACGCAATTCGCCACGAACATTTGCCCCACGTCATTGAACGCGATGCCCCATGGATTGGTTGTTCCGTTGGCCACGACCTCGAATACCCGCTGTGTGGGATGATACCGCCAAACTCCGCAATTCATCGGGATCCGCTCAGCCTCGCTCGCGCCGGGCTTGCCCACATGGGAATTCCCCAAAATTCCATTGCAGCCGTAGAGCCACCCATCGGGTCCCCAGGTCAGTCCGTTAAAAGCATTGTGTTTGCTCGCCAGGTCCCATCCATCCAGCAAGACAACCGGTTCGCCATCTGGCTTATCGTCGCCGTTTTGGTCCCGGATAAAAATCAACTCGGGCAACGAACAGAGCCACACGCCTCCGAATCCCAGCGCAATTCCGGAAAGATTCCGGCCTTTGTTCCAGAAAACCGTCTTCTTATCGAAAATCCCGTCCGCATCGGTGTCCTCGTAAATGCTGACGCGATCCTCACCGGTTTTGTTCGTGGTCCAATTCGGGTAGGAAAGGCATTCAACGACCCAGAGACGGCCGCGGGCATCGGTCGTCAGCGCAATTGGCTGAACCAGGTCCGGTTCGCCAGCGAAGAGCGTGGTCTTGAAACCCTGCGGCAAAGTAATCGATCGAACCGCCTCCGCCACCGGCACCGGAGCAGGCGCATCGCTCGCCCACGCCCACGACGCCGATAACACTAAAAACGCACAGAGCCTGCTCACGATTCCTATGCACCATTGCGTCCTGTCGCGGCGGAAAAACTCGCGATGACTCTGGTAACTGCGGACCATGTGATATTTTTAGCCCGAACGCAAAAATTTGCCAACCGCCGTTTCGCCGTTTACTCGGCAATTTCGGTGTCTGCACCAAGGTTTTACGCAAAGTCATGCCTGCTCTTTTTGTCTGTCCTTTGACATTTACATGAATGGCCAAGCACGAATCGCTCGAACGCAGAAAGCGATCGAGCAAAACGAGCGTGCCCGCGACTCATAACGCTTTGGCCGCAATATCGCGGCGGAAATGAGCACCTTCGAAGTGGATTTTTTCCACGGCCGCATAAGCGTTGTTTCGCGCGTCGCGCAAATCTGCGCCCAGCGCGGTGACACCGAGAACTCGGCCTCCATTTGTTACAAGTTCGTTTCCGGCTTTGGCTGTGCCGGCGTGAAAGACTTTGACGCCGGCGCTTTCGAGGGCGCGTTCCAGGCCTGTGATTGGAACGCCTTTTCTATAGTTTCCAGGGTACCCGCCACTCGCCATCACGATACAAACGGATGCTGCTTTGCTCCACCGAAGCGCCTTTGTTGTTAACGTTCCGGACACGCTCGCATCGAGAAGCTCCAACAAATCGCTTTCAAGACGCGTTAGATAGACCTGCGTCTCTGGATCACCAAAACGCGCATTGAACTCGAGGACCTTCGGGCCCTCCGCTGTGAGCATCAGACCCGGATAAAGAATGCCACGGAAATCGATTCGCTCCGCTTTGCAGCCGGCCAGCCAAGGTTTCAGAACCGCCCAACCCATTCGTTCGACCTCGGTATCGCCAAGCGTCGGGACTGGCGAATACGTGCCCATGCCGCCGGTGTTCAATCCCAGGTCGCCATCCAGTGCTCGTTTATGGTCCTGCGACGTTGGGAAAAGCTTGGCTGTTGTTCCATCGCAAAGGGCGTGAAGCGAGATTTCAATTCCCTCCAGAAACTCCTGGATGACCAACCGGTTGCCCGCCGCGCCAAAAGTTCCCTTCACCAGGATTTCATCAATCGCCGCATCGGATTCCGAGATCGAGGCACAAATCAGCACCCCCTTGCCGAGCGCGAGACCGTCTGCCTTAACGGCGCATTTCCCGTTGAGACTCCGCGCAAATGTTCTCGCTTTCTCGGCGTCGCTAAAAACTCCCGATCGCGCCGTCGGAATTCCATGCCGCTCCATGAAGGCCTGGGAGAACGCCTTGGAAGACTCGAACTGCGCCGCCTTCTGGTTCGGCCCCCAAACGCGCAAGCCCTCTGCTTGGAAATAATCGACGATGCCGAGCGCCAACGGATTGTCGGGCCCGACGACAGCGAGTTCAACCGCATTTTCCCTGGCAAAGCCGCGCAGAGCGGGGAGGTCTTCGGCGCCGAGAGGAACGCAGCGGACGGGTATTCCATTCTGCAACTTCTCTTCCGCGATCCCCGCATTGCCCGGCGCGCACCACAAAGCGCTGACGTGCGGAGACTGCGCCAGCTTCCAAACCAAAGCATGCTCCCGCCCGCCGGAACCAATAACCATTACTCTCATTTCTCGAGTGCGGGATTAAAACAGCGGGACAAAAAACCGACGAGAGAATATTACAAAAAGAAATATTACACTGAGTACTACGGGTTCATATCGCCAAATCGAAGCAACCCGGATATAACGCTTGAAACCCATGATGCGTCCCCTTATTCAGCGGACTGAAGCCGCGCCGTTACGAGCGCGAGCGGGCCCTGACACGGTCGGAGACTCCTCACGCCGCCTGCGCCAATCCATGGACGGCTTTACGTTGATCGAGTTGCTGGTTGTGATCGCAATCATTGCCGTTCTCGCGAGCCTGCTTCTGCCAGCGCTGTCCAAATCCAAAGAAAAGGCGTTGAAGATCAAATGTGTTTCGAATCTCAAGCAGCAGGGAATCGCATGCATGATGTATCTCGACGACTACAAAGATGCCTATCCAACGGACACCCAGGGAATTGACTACACCTATTATTCCTGGGGCGGAAAAGTCGGCGTCGAAGCGGCAGTAACGGGAAATCGCTTTCGGATGCTCAATCCTTACATTGTGAAGAGCGGGGCCGTGGCCACCAACGAGGCGGGCGCGGCGCTGGCATTCCTGTGTCCGGCCGATAATGGAGCGAAAAAAGGCAATTGGCCGATCGATCTGAAGCCGACGGTGTTTGATGAAGATGGGAGCAGTTACTTTTACAATTGCAGTGCCAATAATAATGACGGCGTAAAAGGATTATACCGAAAAAAGACGGCGGACCTGCGAAATCCCAGCAAAGTGATCCTCGCGAATGATTTTGCCTTCAATTGCTACTTTGAATACGTCTCCCGAAAAGCGGTGTTTCAGTACATGTATTGGCACGAGAAAAAGCGACTTGGGGCCGGCAACATCCTTTTTGCTGATTCGCACGTTGGCTATAATTTTGCCACGGTCGATAAACCGGATTTTCAACGCGGGCCTTCCTGGAGCTTCGTGTATAACGACGAATGAGCATTCGTTCCACAGTCATTTTAGGCGCGTTTTTCATCGGGCTGATTGCTGGACGCGCATCTGAACCGAGTTCAGACGTATCCCGACTTGCTGAGGAGGTGCGCGGCAAAGGCTGGATCGTCTTTCCGGCACGCGCAGAACGGGAGGATTGGGATTTGTTTCTCATGCGGCCCGATGGTTCGGATCGCCACGCCCTCACGCGCACACCAGAGTGGAACGAGGCCGCACCGCAGTTTTCGCGCGATGGGAAACGGCTGCTGTACCGCCGTTTGAAACGTGAGGAAAAAATCGAGGGCAATCGTTACGGTGAACAGGGCGCACTGATCGTGGCCAATAGTGATGGAACCGGGGAACAGGTGCTCGGCGGAGAAGGAGAACTTCCCTGGGCGAGTTGGAGTCCCGATGGCCGGGAATTGGCAACGTTGGGCATTAAGGGAATCAGCTTTGTTGACGCCACGGACGGTCGAGTTAAGCGCACATTTCCACGCAAAGGGTTCTTCCAACAACTCACCTGGTCGCCGGACGGCCAATGGCTGGTCGGCGTGGCGAATTCCTTCGGAACGGGCTGGAGCGTGGCACGCATGAGTGCGCTCACGGGCGAAGTCAGCGCCATCAACAAAGTTGATTGTTGCACGCCAGACTGGTTTCCGGACGCGCAAAACGTCATCTTTTCCTGGCGTCCGCCCGGACAAAAGGCCAATCACGGGCTTGGCTGGACGCAGCTTTGGCGCGCGGACGCGGAGGGCAAAACTCGGCAACTCCTCTATGGCGAAAATGGGCGGCATATTTACGGTGGCCATGTTTCACCGGATGGCAAGTACGCGCTCTTCACGGGAAATCCGCAAGAGGACGGGGACCCGCAGCGCGAGGGCGCGCCCATGGGGCTGGTTCGCTTAAGTGATGCGCCGATTATCGGCGGTGAAAGTCCAGAACTACGCGCACTGCATTCAGAGGCGAAGAGTGGTCCGGTGCTTGTCCTGCCGAGTGGCTGGGAACCCTGCTGGACCTACAGTGAGATTCCATCCGGAAAGGTGAACACGGAACAATGAACCGGTTTGCCATCATGGAAGTCAGGATATTCCTCTTGGCCTCAATCGTTTTCACTCAATCGCTTTTGGGGGCCGGAGCGACCGGCGATCCTTTCCTGTCAGGCGAATTGCATAACAAAGGCTGGATCATCTTCAGCGCTCAGACGGAGCCTGGGGATTGGGATATTTTCCTGATGCGCCCAGACGGTTCAGACCGCCATCCCGTAACGAATACCCGTGAGTTCAACGAAGCGGGCGCGCGTTTTTCGCCAGATGGAAAGCGTATTCTTTATTATCGCATGGCGAAAAGTGACGCCGTTGATAACAATACTTACGGTAGATACGATCTCGTCCTGGCCGATGCAGACGCCAAGAATCCGGTGGTCTATGGCAGAGATTTTCCATGGGCCTCGTGGAGTCCCGATGGCAAGGAGTTGGCATGCTTGCTTCCCGGGGGTATTCGGATTGTGGATGTCGAGAGCCGCAAAACCGTCCGCACGCTCCCGCGGCACGGCATTGTGCAACAGCTAATCTGGTCGCCGGACGGCAAGGCGTTTGTTGGCACAGCGAATGGTCTGGGCCCATACTGGAATATAGCGCGATTACCGGCGGAAGGTGGAAATCTCAACGCCGTCAGTGAAACCGATCGCTACAACTGCACGCCGGATTGGTGCCCGGACGGCCGGCACATTCTGTATGCGCGGGGAATTATTCCGAGAGAGGAAGGACGTGCCGAGTTGTGGATGGCCAAGGACGATGGAAGCGAGAAGAAAATGCTTTATGCGGAGGCGGGCCGCCACATTTACGGCGCGTGTGCGTCCCCGGATGCAAAGTACGTCCTATTCACGCGCAGCGTGGAAGATCTCGGAGCGGTGGGCAAATCCCAGACAACAATGGCGGTGATCCGCTGGGCCGACACTCCGATGTTGGGCGACCAAAGCAAGGATCTGCGTCAGCGATTTCCCGACGCAAAGAGGTGTCGCCGGATCGATCTTGGTCCCGGCTGGGAGCCGCACTGGACTTACAACGAAGCCGTGGATGCTCGATGAAATCTCGCCTGACTAGCTGGAGCGCGATTGTTTTCCTCGGCTTGTTCGGCGTTACATCGTGCGAGAAATCGTCGGCTTTAAGCAAAGGTGAAGATTCCCAGGTGAGGTCCGTCGGAAAATTCGAGGTGACAGCGTGCCTTATTGAAATTCCGGAGGGGGCAATCTTTGAGCGTGAACTTTATGATTATGCGACCATCCTCAAGTACGAAGTGATTGCGGTTCATCGAGGCACGCTGGCAAAAGGATCGATCATTTACGTCGCTCAATACAATCCATGGAAAATGCGCGCCGAAGCGGCGGATAATCGCGCGAAAAACATCGGCGGGAATCTGCGCCGATTTCGCGCCGGACACTTGGAACGAATGGCCCTGGAGGTTCCCGTGGATGAGTACTTTATGGGCGGGCTCGTTGATAAATACTTTGGGAAACGCAGCGGCCCAGTTTACTGGGCGGTATGGACCAACGCGGCGGATTAGGCACCATGTTTTCTAGCTTCTATATTTCTGTTTTCTATTTCCTGACCCTCGTGGTCACGGGTTACTCCGCGGAACTTCCGTCCTCCCGCCCCCCGATCGATCTTTCGGGCGAATGGGAATTCAAAATGGATCCTTCCGACGTCGGACGTGCTGAAAAATGGTTTGAGGAGACGACGCAATTCGACCGAAAGATCCGTGTGCCCGGCGCCTGGAATACACAGGGCGTAAGTTATGAATCCGAAGCAGTCCTGCGGGAATACGAGACGAAGTTGTTGAATGAGCAGAAGCAATTGTTCGGGATGGGCACTCTCGGCAAGCAAGCCGAATCGGACAAATTGTTCAGCGTCTATCCCGGTCCGGCGTGGTATCGCAAGAAAACGACAATTCCAGCGGATTGGACAGGCAAAGTGCCGTGGCTCGTCTTTGGTGGCATCCATCGCGAAGCGGAAGTTTGGGTAAACGGGCAATCGGTCGGAACGCACCATTCCTACCTCACTCCGTTTCGGATCAATCTCTCAAATCACGCTAAGCCCGGCGACACCATCTCCATCGTAGCGCGCGTTGACGCCCGGCGAAATAGAGCGGTTGACCCTTTGATGGGCTGCTTCGATACGCTGGATTTCCTCTACGTCACCTGGGGCGGGCTGCACCGAGGTGTCACTCTTGAGGCCGCCGAAGCGACGCGATTGGCCGATGTGTTCGTTGTCCCGCGACTGGCGCCCGACGCAGCCGAAATTCATGTCGCCATTGAAGGATCGAAAATCGGCGGCTTGAAAATAACTGCCGAAATTACCGATGCCAATTCCTCTGCGTCTGCCGAGACCGCGATGGCGGGTGATGCGTCCGAAACCGTTTTGCAGGCCTTGATCCCAAACGCGAAGCTCTGGTCCCCGAAAACGCCCAATCTTTACACGGCGCGCGTCCGGCTCCTTTCGAATGAAAAAGTGATCGATACCCGGTCGGTGCGTTTTGGCTTGCGCGAGTTCAAAGTCGGCGATGGAAAATTCCTTCTGAATGGCAAGCCGATCTTTCTCCGCGGCTACGGCGATGATTGCCTCTTTCCGAACACAATCTGCCCGCCGGCCGACAAATCGGAGTTCAGCCAGCGCCTCTTACGAGCGCGCGAATACGGGTTCAATTACGTGCGCCATCACAGTTGGATCCCACCGGAGGAGTATCTCGATGCCGCCGACGAACTCGGTATGATGCTGCAGCCGGAGTTTCCTTTCGCCTATCGCTGGGACCTTCCCAAAACGGAGGAGGCGAAGCGAGCCGCGATCGAAGAATGGCAGGCGATGATTCGCCCCAATCGAAATCACCCCTCCATCGTCACCTGGTGCATGGGCAACGAGCTTTACGATTCATTCGATCTCGCGCCGGAAATGTACCGCCTGGCGAAAACGCTCGATCCGACGCGGGTTGTCATCGATTCTGACGGTTGCAACTTCAAACACGAGAATCGCGTCACGCTCGACTTCATGGTGGTGCAATTCGGCGAAGGAAGTTCCATCGGATTTAACGACGGAAAATACAATATTCCCCCAGAGATCAATAAACCCGTCATTGCGCACGAGATGGGATACTTCGTCACGCTACCTGATCTGAATCAACTCGATCTCTTCCAGAACGGGCTAAAACCTTACTGGCTCCTTCAAGCCCGCGATCTCGCTGCGCGAAACCGTTTGGTGGCAGAATACCCCGCCTGGCTCGCCGGTTCTTATCGCCTCCAGGCGGCCTGCCTGAAGAATAACATGGAAGCCGCGCGGCGCTCGCGTCTGAGTGGCACCTCCGTTTGGCTGTTCCAGGACTATCCGAATTGCGCCGAGGGCGTCGTCGATATGTTTTTTCGCCCCAAAGGTCTCACCGCGGAAGAATTCCGAAAGTTTAACGCGCCCACCGTGCTTCTGCTTGACGCGCCGCGCCGCAATCTTCGCGCCGGTGAAACGGCCGAAATAAAATTTGTCGTTTCTCGCTTTGAGGACGAACCCTCGACCGCCACGCTTCGCTGGAAGTTGAAGAGCGGAAACGAAATGCTCGCCTCCGGCTCCAAAGAGCAACTTCAAATCAAGTCCGGCGATGTTCAGGAAATTGCCGTGATCAAGGTCGATCTACCGCACCGAATCAAAGCGGAGCGGCTCACTTTGAGCGGCGAACTGGAAGATACGATCGGCAAAATCGACAACTCGTGGAACTTTTGGATCTTTCCTACCGAACTACTTTCCTCGGATTCG
>DASYTB010000673.1:0-4464 GCA_036002705.1 Verrucomicrobiia bacterium | reverse complement strand
GAAGCGCAAAACGGTCGAGGGTTCGAGAAAATGATAAAAGAATCCTTTGTATCCAGACTTGGCACTTTCTTCGAGGCCCTGCGGCGCTGCCGCGAGTGCGCTCAAAATCCGGCGCACCCGCCCGGCGCCCTCGCTCCGCGTGATCCACCCATGATCAATCCCGACACCGATCGCCGTCAGCCCAAATCCTGTCGCCGCGATACTGGCCGCGGACCATGGTTCGCTTCGGTCCCTGACCAAACCGGTGACCGGGTCGGCCTCGCACCAGAAATAATCAAACGCGGTTGCTTGCAGGTATTCGAGAAATTCTTCGTTGCTCTGAAAAGCATTCGGGAGAGCGGAGACCCTTTCCGAGAACTCACTCGCTCCCGCCCGGTTTCGTGCCTGAACTTCATAGAAGTAGCGTCTCCCGTTTTCCACGCTCACGTCAGCAAAACTCTGCATTCTTACGACCCGGCCGGTGATCTCTTTGAACTCGCCTCCCGCCTGGTCCGACCGAAAGACGCGGTATTCCTCCGCGCCATCGGCGCCAGTCCAGTGCAATGCGATACTCCTATCGCCGGAACGAATGCCAAGACCAGCAGGCTTCGCGGGAGAGGTCATTCGCTGTTGCAACACGGGACTCGTGAACCGAAGGTCGTCGATCCACAAAACGTGATTTCTTCCGTCGGCCGGACCTTGCCCGAACGTGACATGCTTGACCCGCGCGAAATCGAACGCCGGGTTGGCCGTAAAATTTGTAAACGGAATCTCCAGCCGCTGCCAGCTCGCAAGCTTCGCATCCACGCCGCCCGGAAGCGCCTGGCCCAGCGAAATTTTCCGGCGCTGGCCCTTCGTGTCCTCCAGGATCACATCCGGCAAATCAATCGCTCGGATCGACTCCGGTCCGTTAAACGCCATCGTCAGCCGATCAAAACTGGTCAGGTTCAGAATGGGAAACCCGGGCGCAAAAACATGCATCTCCCACGCGCCGCCAGCTTTCGAAGTCCATGCCAACACGCCGCTATCCCCGCCAGACGCCGCCGAATTCGTGTTGATCGGCATTTTATCGCCCGTCGTGGCGGCTAGACGCAAGAAGCTCGCGCCCGAAGCATGGCCAATCGAAGCGTCGTAATAATCCGCTCCCAACGGATCATCTTCATCAAATACGATCAACTCTGCGGCCGCCGTTCGGCAAAAAAACAGAAGCCCCCAAAAGAATACCGCTAAACGAGAGAGGCGGCGCCGCTTTGGAACGTGCGCACTCACGCCGTCACGCGCACTACGCCGCCGTCAACACGCAAGGCTGCACCGTTGGTCGCGCTGGCCAGTGGCGAGGCGATGAACGCCACCATCGCAGCCACTTCGTCCACGGTGGCGAAGCGTTGCAGCAAGGAAGTCGGACGAATGTTGCGGAAGAATTCTTTCTCAAATTCGGCGGACGTTTGTCGGGCGCTCGATGCGAGTTGCCCCACGAATTCCGTAACTCCTTCCGAAGCCGTCGGCCCAGGCAACACCGCGTTCACTGTGACATCCGTTCCGCGTGTGAGCCGGGCAATCCCATTTACCAGCGCCAATTCTGCCGCTTTGGTCATCCCGTAGTGGATCATTTCCTCAGGGATTTGTATCCCGCTCTCACTCGAGATGAAAATGATTCGTCCCCAAGTCCGCGCCAGCATCTGCGGCAAATAGGCGCGCGTTAACCGCACTCCGGACATAACGTTGACCTGGTAAAACCGGTCCCAATCGGCATCGCCAATCTCGGTAAACGGCTTTGGTTCAAAAATTCCAGCATTATTGATCAGAATCTCGATCTCGGGTGCCTCGCGGACCAGCATCTCACATCCCGCCGCCGTTGATACATCCGCCGCGACCCCTCGCGCCCTGCTCCCGAGCTTCGAGGCAGCCTCGCGAGTCGAGGCCGCGCTTCTGCCATTCACGATGACTTCCGCGCCTTCCGCGAGGAAGGACCGGGCGATGGCGAAGCCGATTCCCTTGGTCGAACCTGTCACCAGGACTTTCCTATTCTCCAATTTTAGATTCATGCGTTCCCGTCTTCAGTTCCCAATTATCGCTTATTCTTTTCCTGCTCCGGTCCTCACCGGAACCGGCACGTTGCAGATCTCAATTCGACCGGCGGGAAACTTAAACCAATCTTCATGCCGGTTGCGCCGCGATTCGACGAGGTCGTGAAAAAGTGGCGTATCCGTTCGCAGTACCTCGATCGGAGTTCGTTGAGCCGCGGGAATATCCGCGGCGACCCGAACTGAATGGATCGGCGCGCGTTGCTCGGCTTTTTCATAAAAACCCATCGCGCCGCTGCCGCGCGGCAAACTCGATAGCAGCTCCATCCCCTGCCAGACACGGCCAAACAAAGTGACATTCCGATCCAGATGGCGCGGCGCATGACCGATCACCACGTAGATCTCGGCGCCGCCGCCGCTGTCCGCCGGGGCATCACGCCCTGCACCCACCATCCCATAGCAATGGGTCAGCCACATCTTCCCCATCTTCGGGTCGCGCGCGACCGGGAACCCTCCAACGAAACCAACTTCCGGAGCGTAAACATCTCCATCGGGCAAACCGGTAAATGGCAACTTCCGGTCCAGATTGCGCTCGAACTCAGCAGGCAGGGTCCGTTGCGCATTCTTTACCTTGCGGGCCGATTCTGGCTTTTCGGCGTTCGGATCAGCCAATTGCACCACGTAATTGTCCTGGCAACGAACAATCGCGAGTCCGTCGTAATAATGTTCGCGCGCCAGGGCCTTGACGTTCGAGACATGTTGTGGAGCAAAACCGGGCACCAGTTCGATGACCACCCGCCCACCGCCCAGTTCCACGTAAAGCGTATTCTCCGGATCGAGCGGACGCCAATCGCTCCCTTTCGAGTTCGCCAGGATCTCCGGCATAGTCAGCTTGATGCCGCTCCGAACCTCTTCCGCCGCGAACATGCCAGCCGCGAAAAGAAAAACCCCAGTCAGCGCGGCTAGCTTTTTTCCGAGCGCAGCCAAATCCCCGCACCATCTAAACATTGCGAACATACCGAACAGCCCTGGCCTTCTTGAACGCATGGGCAGACGCGTTATGGAGTCTTCTGAACAACCGGTGCCCCCGGTTCTGATCGAACACGCGCGAGACATCCGGATCGCCGCACGTGCGCCCGCCTTCCTATTGAGATCACGGAGAAGAGCTTTCCCTGTTTTCTTTCTTCCTGTCGAGACCTGCGAACGCTCCTTTTTCATCCCCTCAGTTTCGGATCTCAATTGGGAAATCTCAAGCTCAGCGGCACTCCAGCGTTGGCGCGTACGGGCGCGTTTGATCTGCCGGGAAGGGCCGGATAAAGCCAAGATGCCGCACGCAAAAATATCCTCGCCCTCGCCTCCGAATGAAGAGTTTGCCGCGCGCCCTAAACGGTCCTAACCGGTACGCTAGCCTTGGGTATTTTGGACTTGCAGAAGCAATCATTACTCCTTACCAAAGCCTTTGCCGACCCGAAGAGTCACCCAAGGTGATTTCGCTATCCAATTCTGTGACGGGAAGAGTTCGGAGGAGTTGGGACGCGCTGGGCTGCCTGGCATCGGCAAACGCGCAAGTTCTGGATGAAAACCGCGCCCTTACGGTAGAACCCGGTCGAACCCAGACGGAGATCGTTGTGCCCAGACATTTAATCAGATAGAGTTGGAAATGCGTCTATCCTCATTCCCTCATCACTCACTCGTTTTAATTTCCAAATTTGCGGCACTTTTTTTACTGTTGAGCCGCTTTTCGCATGCAATAAGCCTTGAAATCATTGGCCCCCCGCTACTCGGGCTCGAAATTGCCAGCAATGCCCCCGCAGAGCCGCTCTTCTTGCAAGAAACAACTGATTTCAAAACATTCGCCACATTGGACCGCATTACCAACTCGTACGCCATCAAAAATGATAAGGTTTTTGCTGCATACCGAGTTCAGGAAATCGATCCCGACGCTGCCGCCTACTTTACGCGAACGTCCGTTTCCTCTCCGTCCGTTCAGTCCGATGTTAGTTCCTGGTTTGCGAAGTTAAAGCAGTGGAACCTCTTTACCTCGACTGTTTACATGGCAAGTTTTCGACCGCAGCATGTGGCTGATGTTCGTGGCATTTCTCTCCCTGCATTGGTGGGACCGAGCGCGAATCCAATAGGATCTTTGGCCTGGGAGGCCAATGGATTGCGCTTCGAAGGCTTGTCACGCCTCAGTCTTACAAACTTCTTGCCAGCTCACATACAGGAGTTTTCCATCTTTGTCGTTTTTAAATCCGATTATGGAACAACCAACGCTCTCCTCTTGGGAAATGATGCTGGGACTCAGTTGTCAGGACCAAGTCTTTGGTCGGGAGGTACTCCGTATATCTACGCCGATCCTGAGAATTTGTCCGTTACAGTAAGTTCGAACGGGCTGGTCGTTGCTGAACCGACATTCCATTGGGCAAACACGTTTAATTGGGGTGACACTTCGTTCCCACAG
>DASYTB010000672.1:0-12950 GCA_036002705.1 Verrucomicrobiia bacterium | reverse complement strand
GACCGACAAGCAAGCGGTCCTCGACGCCCTGTAACGATTGCCTGAGAATGCTTCGTTGGACGATATCACGGACGAGTTACAAATCATAGCATCGATCCGTTGCGGGAGAATCTAAAGCACAAAAGGAAGTCGAACGGTTGGTAAACTCCTGGGCCGACGCGTGGAATACAAAGTAATTTGGTCAGACACCGCCATAGCGGATCTCGAGGGGATTTGCGATTACATTGCGCGCGAAAATCCCGACGCAGTCGGCGAATCGGCCGCGGAATTCTGGACCATGTCGGAATTTTAGAGTTCTTCCCCTTGATTAGCCCGCCTTACCCGCGAGCGCGAAAGGGCCGCTCCGGCAGATCGTCTTCCGTAATTTTCGGATATTCTATGATGCGACGGAAACCTCGCCACGCGTAGAGATTCTCCATATCCGCATGGCGCTCGCGACGAGCCCGAATTCATCATCCAAGCCCGTCCCCAGTAAGACGATTGCACCGGGTCGCCGCTCGGCCTTTTCCACAATTGAAAAGGAGAGAAGAAAGGGCGGCGTTAAAACTCGAATTTCACGTCGCCAAGGCGGCGGGAGATTTCGGCGAGGACACGCTTTTCTTCCTCCTCGCCTTTGGCAACGAAGGTCACGCTGAAGCGAAGGTAGGCGCCGGCGTCATCCCAAGGGACGGTCGAGATGTGTTTCTCGGTGATGAGCCACTGGCTGACATCTTCGGCGGTCTTGAAAGTCATGCGGGAGCCATCTTTTTTAACGGCCGCTTTCGGCGCGGAGACATAAAGGAAGAACGAGCCTTTGGGCTTTTGGGCGTTGAAGCCGGCTTGTTTCAGGACGTGAACGAGCGCCCCCATGCGGCGCGAGTATTTGCCGGAGATTTTTTCGGTGATCTCCGGGTGATCGAAGCAGTACGCGCCGGCGTGTTGAATGGCGAGGAACTGGCCGGAATCGGTATTGTCCTTCACGTCGCCGTAAGCTTTGACAAGGAGTTCGTTGCCGGCGGCGAAGCCGCAGCGCCAGCCGGTCATGTTGAAAGTCTTGCTCGTGGAATGGAGTTCGAGGCCGACTTCCTTTGCGCCGGGCGTGGCGAGAAAGCTGAGCGGTTTGCCTTCGAAAACGAGCGCGGCGTAAGCGGCATCGTGAATGACGACGATGTTGTTCTTCTGCGCGAATTCGACAACTTGGGCGAAGAACTCGGGCGTGGCGCTCGCACCGGTCGGGTTGTTCGGATAATTGATCACGAGCACTTTGCTCTTCTTCAGGATATCTGCGGGAATTGAATCGAGATCGGGCAGGAAATTGTTCGCGGCGGTCAGCGGAAGATTGTGAACCAAGCCGCCGTAATATTTCGCGTGCGTCCCGAAAACTGGATAGCCCGGCGTGGTCATCAGCACGTAATCGCCGGGATTAATGAGCACCGCGGGGAGAATCGAGAGCGCCGCTTTGCTGCCGATGGAATGCAGAACCTCTTTTTCGGGATCGAGCCCTTTGACGCCGCAAACGCGATCGATGTAGCGAGCGGCCGCCTCTTTCAAAACGGAATCCCCGTTATCGGCGTAGCCGCGATTGGCTGGATTACTTGCCTCTTGGTGAAGTTTTTCAACGACTTCGGGAAAGGCCATTTCGTCCGGCTCGCCGACACCCATATCGACGATCTCCGCGTCCGGATTGGCGGCCAAAGCGGCACGTTTCGCGCGCTTGATCTTCTCGAATTTGTAGATGGCGGCGGATTTCCCGTAACTGCGGCCGCCAATGCGTTCCGCGAGCAAGCTTTGGATGTAAGTGTCCGACATAAAGACGCGGAAGTCCCGCGAATCAGCCGGAGAAGATAGTGAAGCGCGGGGGGAAGGCAAGTATATCGAGGCTTCCGGGCGATCCCAATCTTCAGCGAAGGTCTTCAACCGCGCTCGCAGGTCGGCGGCTTGCGTCTCGGAGATCCCTCGTTCCGAAGATCAATGGACCGGAACACCACATCAATTCCCGTAAAACTTCGTCTTTGTCAGCCCTTGTCAGGCTCTCAAATTCAGATAGGACTTTGGCCGCAGCGCTACTCATCCGTCCGCCTCACCACTTCAGCTTGCCAGGAAGATACTCGTTGATCAGGTCTTCGTAAAAAGGGCGGAGCTTTTTGGCGTCGGGTTTTTCGTGGCTCTTGGTGTATAGATCGTAAGGGTTAAAGGCGCGAACCGAATCGAACATTTTGCGGTCGTGATCGTTCATCAGGTAGTTGTATTCGCCCTCGCGATGACCAGGATAAAAGGAATGATAGCGCAGCATGTAGAGGGCTTCCTCGGGCATACGATCCTTCACGACGTGATAGATGTATTCGTCGTGGCCCCAGGAAAGATCGACGCCGTCGAGACCGGCACCTTCCTGGTAAACGCCGAGACGGGAAGTGAACTTCGAATCCCTTGAATCGGGGTTGGCATCGAAGAATTCGTGGAAAACGATTTTGTCCGAAAACGCGCAGCCGACCGGGAAGGTATCGCCGACGACGGCCCACTGCGGCTCACCAAAGAGGCAGAGAATTTTACCGAGATCATGGATGAAACCGGCGAGGATAAACCAGCGCGGATGACCATCGCGGCGGATTTGCTCCGCGGTTTGGAGCAAGTGCTCGAGCTGGGACATGTCGGTATCGGGATCGCTGTCGTCCACCAGGTTATTCAGGAATTCGGCGGCTTCCCAAACGGTCATTTGGCGGCGGTTAAGCTGGAGAAAATCGGCTTTTTTAGCCTTTACGAAGTCATAGCTCTGGAAGGTATGGTTCAGCCGGTAGAATTCGCGGACGGTCGGCCGGGCGTTCGAGGTGTAGTTTCGAAACTCCTCTTTCTTCTTATCGGGATCGGTGGCGTGGAAAGCCGGTTGGTTAGGTTCAGGATAACGAGCCTTAACATCGTCTTCCCATTCATCGAGACTGCCGAGCGGCTGTGAATTAGGCGCGGTCATGGGCTCCAAAATACCTGTCGGGCGAGGGGTGTCAATTCGGGTTGGAGGCGGAACCCAACGCGAACGAGCCGAGGAAAGGCTAACGATTGCGACACCCATATTATTGCTGAAAAATGGACCTGATGGATCAGACCTGAAATCAAGACTTCAATTTGTTCGGATGAACGGTAAATTGAGGGCTCGAAACGCCGGGAATCATGAAGGAACAAACGAACATCTGTCCGACTGGAAAAGAAAGGCACGACTGTCATTCCATCATAAGTGCGCGACAGAACTCTCCGCAATTGGACCTAGCGTTTCTTCGCATGCTGGAAGCGCTCGGCGCGATCATCTTCGTTCTTTTTGTCAGCGGATGCAGTGAAGCCATAGCGTCCGTAAGAAAGTTCGACGCGCGCGGCGTGATCGAGGAAATCAAACCCGCCCAACGGCAGGTGGTGATCAAACATGAGGCCATTCCGAATTACATGCCGGCCATGACGATGCCCTTCGAGGTTAAGAACGCGAAAGAGCTGGCCGGGTTATCCACCAATGATGAAGTGAGCTTCACGCTCGTGGTCACGGACAAAGAAGGTTGGATCGAGAATTTAAAGAAAATCGGCGTCAGCACGAACGAGCCGACGGAGTCGATCCGATCCCAGGTTCGCGTCGCGCGAGATGTGCAACCGCTTGATGTCGGCGACCCGATGCCGGATTACAGTTTTACGAACAGCCTGGGTAGAAAAATCAGCTTAAGCGGTTTTAAAGGGCAGCCCTATGCCTTCACTTTCATTTTCACCCGCTGCCCTTTTCCGAATTTCTGCCCGCGCATGAGTTCGAATTTTGCCGACGCCTACGAAAAGTTGAAGCACGCAACGAACGCGCCAGCCCAATGGCATCTGATCACGATCTCCTTTGATCCCCAGTTCGACACCCCGGAACGCCTCCGCGAATTTTCCGCCCGTTACAATCCAGGTCCAAACAAGTGGGATTGGGCGACCGGAGCGATGATTGATATTGATGCCATTACCGATCAATTCGGCCTTATCGTCCAGTCGGATAAAGGACTTCTTAATCACAATCTGCGCACCGTCGTCGTCGGTGCGGACGGCACCATCCGAAATATTTTGATCGGCAACGAGTGGCAACCGGACGAGTTGGTGGCGGATGTTATTGAAGCGGCGAAACCGCCGGCGAAAAACCGGCCCGAGAAGTAATGGAATTCTTTCGAGCATCCGCGCCAGACTTTCACCAGAGTTTTCCGTTCGCTTCTTTGACCCGGTTCGGTAATTTCTTCGCATGGAGCCGGACAAACTGGATACACACCAAAAGGCGCTGCGGATCAATCTCGACCCGAGCAAATATGGGACCTTTGCCGAAATCGGCGCGGGACAGGAGGTGGCGCGCTGGTTTTTTCGTGTCGGCGGAGCGGCGGGCACCATTGCCAAATCCATGTCCGCTTACGACATGGTGGTGAGCGACGCAATTTACGGCCCGACCGAACGATACGTCAGCCGGTCGCGCCTGCAAAAGATGCTCGAATACGAGTTCCAGCTCCAATGGGACCGCCTCAGTTCAAAACGCGCGGATACCACCAAGTTCTTCGTTTTCGCGGACACCGTGACCGCGCGCGGTTATAGGAATCGCGATGAATCCCATGGCTGGATGGGCATTCGCTTCCAGACGGAGCCGCGGTCCGAGCCCTCGCAGATCATTATTCATGTGCGCATGCTCGATCACGAAAATCTGCAGCAGCAGGAGGCGCTCGGGATCATGGGTGTGAATCTTGTTTACGGCGCCGTGTATGAGTTCGCCGACCCCGTGACACTCCTCAAGTCGCTCCTCGATAGTCTCACGCGCGAACGCGTCGAAGTGGACATGATCAAGTTTTCCGGCGCGGCCTTCGGTAATGTGGATAATCGCCTCATGAGCCTGCAACTCGTCGAGACCGGCCTCGCGAATTCCGCGATGTTCACGGCGGATGGTGAAGTCGTCCAGGCCGCCGAGGTTCTTTACAAGAAGGCCATTCTCGTTGAACGGGGCAGTTTCCGCCCCGTCACACGTACCACGCTGGACATGCTTAATTGCGCCCAGGCCCAATTTATCCAGGAACCGGGCGTGCAGGGCGAAGAGATCGTGGTCCTCATGGAAATGACCATGCGCAATCTCACGACCGAGGGGGGGATCGATCAAAAAGATTTTCTGGAGCGCGTCGATTTGCTTTGCAAACTCGGCAAGTCCGTCTTGATCTCGAATTACGGCGAGTATTACCGCCTCGCGCAGTACCTCTTTCGCTACACGAAAAAAATGATCGGCATCGCCATGGGCATTCCGAGCCTGCGCGAACTTTTCGAAGAAAAATATTACGCTGACTTGGAGGGCGGCATTCTGGAATCGTTCGGACGGCTCTTTAAAAACGCACTCAAACTGTACGTCTATCCTTTCCAGGACGCGACGACCGGCTCGATCATCAGCGCGAATAATTTGCGCGTCGCCCCGCACCTGCAACATCTCTACGCCTACTTGGTCGAGAATTTTTTTATCCAAGCGATCAAGGATTACAACGAATGCTATTTGCCCATCTTCTCGCGCGATGTCCTGGCGCGCATCAAAGACGGCGATGCCGGCTGGGAAATCATGGTCCCACCGCAAGTCGCTTCGATTATCAAAGAGCGAAAGCTTTTTGGGTACAAGGAATAGCAACCGGTAGCCGCGCCTCGTGAGAGCACGGCACTATGGCAGCAGTTCGACTCTGTAAAAACCGGCGCCATTCGCACCAACCGCTGCCGTAGTGACTAAAGGTTCCGCCGCCCCGAGCATGGGCGAGCCAACGTTCTGCCAATCCCCGCTGCCGAACGCCGAACGGAACTGAAGCTGATAACGCTTACCGGCCATGCCCTGCCATTGGAGATGGAGCGCTCCGTCGCCCGTCGAACGCACGGACTGAACAGCCAGCGCGGAGGTCGGATCCTTCGGATTCGTCCCCGCAAGATACTCTTGAAGGTTGCTCATCCCATCTTTGTCAGGATCGGCACGTGGATCTACGCCGGTGCCGCCGAAATTTGCGATCTCCCAACCATCTTCCAGGCTATTTTGGTCCGAATCGGCAATTGGCAGGCGTGCCACGAATACGTCACTCGCGAGGTTCCGGTCATCCAACACCAGATCGGAGGCAGAACTCTGGAAAGCGATCGTTCGCCCATCGGCGGAAACGGATGGATTCGAAGAACCTTCGTCCCCCGCCGCCCCACTAAGCGCGTGGCTTACAAGCGTAAGATTCGTAAGCCATCGATCAAAAGCGAATATGTTGTCTCGCCCGTTGGTTCCGGCACCTGTTAAATCAGCGCTCGTTTCGAAAAGCACATATCGACCGTCGGCGTTGAGAACTGGAGAATCGCGAAGCAGTTGATCGGAATCGGTTCCCGGCACGCCGCTGGTAACCCCGTTCACCGTATCATAAATAAATACTCGGTAATGGTTGTTCGTGACCTTTGTTTGGTAAGCGATTGTCGAGCCATCCTGACTCATGCCCCAGGCCCATGGGCTTACGGCGACCGTGTTACTCGCACCGCTGATGATACTATAGTATGTCAGAAGCGGAGTTCCAGACACCGTTATGTGCATCAGTAAGTGACTTTCATCTTCCGTGACGACCGCCGGCGCCAGTGCATCCACACCGCTAATACCGCTGATGGAAATGGTCTGATGGTTTTTCCAGTCGATCAGACTTAAGGAGCGACCGATGCCTGAAGCAGCTAAAACGTACTTTCCTTTAGGACTAATGGCCAAAGAATTAAAAGGAAAAAAAACAGGATTTGTGACGAGAATCGTGGTCTGCGTTGCCAAATCCCGAAGATAAACCCCGGTCCTGGTCTGATTCGGGTCTTTCCATTGGAAAACGAAGTATCGTCCGTCCGTGCTCATCGCGCCCGAGGTCGCATTCGCCGCCAAATCTCCGTTGGGCAGAAGGGTTGCCACAGTATTCGTTCCAGAATTCACATCGTGGATAAAGACACTCTGGGTTTGGTTTGTCCCGAAAAGGTTGCTTGAGGTAAATGCCACTGTTGCTCCGTCAGCGCTGAGCGCAAAGAAATGGGATGCTGCCGCCAGCGGATGAATTCCGTCCGGGGAAATACTAACGAGCTTTGTCACACCGCCCTTAAGGTCGCGTAGAAAGACATCGGAAGCGTCGTTATTGTCGTTCGGTACCAGGTCGGTCGCATCGCTCGTAAACGCGACGAAGCGTCCATCCGCGCTGATCGCACCACCCAACGTGCTCCGTCCATAGCCGGTCTGGGAAATAACTCGTGCGTCAGGTGTCGAAGCCAAAGTGACCGAATTAGTCCCACTCGTGGCGACGATGAACACGTCATTCCCGCCTTGGTCATCGGTCGCCACTAAATTGGTCGCATAACTCATAAAGCCCGCCGCGCTCCCGTCTCCGCTGACCACCGGAAAAATCACGTCACTATTGGCGCCGCCGGATCCTGAGAGGCCTCGGCTGAGAAGAACAAGCTGTTTCGACGCCCGGTCATAGCGAAACAGTTGGAAGGAGGTCCCGGAAACGCCGTTAACGAGATTGGTCGAGGCGCTGGTGAAAAGAATCGTGCTTCCCTCATCGGAAATCACTGGACTTGAGGCAACGTCGTTCCCCGGATCGCCTTCTGGATGAACCTGCGTTTTGGCGCCAGTCGCGGTTTCGTAGAGATAAAGAACATTGTCGCTGATATACGCGATCCAATGGCCGTCCGCGCTCAGTCCAAATTCCGTCGCGGGCTGAACCTCCGTCAATACACCTGAGCTCGTGGCATACACATACAGGTAGGTATCTGGCGAAGTGCTTCCTTGCCCCGTGATTTTTGCAGATAAAAATGCGAGATATGCGCCATCCCTGCTTAGGGTTGGCATAGAAACGGCCGATGCGGCAACTCCATTCGTCGTCTTGCTAAGCCAGATATTTGTCCCGGCCACCATATCGCGCAGGAAAAGTTGCGCGTCCCCGGTGTTCGCAGGGAATTTGGGGACGACATTCGTCGCGTAGCTGAGATAGACGACGAATCGCCCATCTCCGCTCACGCCGCCTTCGAATTGCCCGAGAAAGGAATAATCGGATGAAGCGGCGGCGGTGCCATTCGCATTATCCGTCACCAGCTTCAATTCACCGCTGTTTCGATCCAGTAGATAAAGATCGACCACGCCGTTATTATCGATCGGCGAAAGATCGTCCGCGTCGCTCTCAAAAAGAATAAAGCGGGCGTCCGGAGTCATCACCGGCGTCCCGCTTTGGCCATTCGCAACCGCTCTGGAAGATTTGCTGACCACGCTGATCTTCCCGGTGTCGCGGTCGTAAAGAAAAACATCGTCCGATTCGTTGTCATCGCCGGGCACCAGGTCATCCGCGGTGCTCTGGAAAACCACAAACCGGCCGTCTGCTGAGATGATGGGGCCGATCGAATCACCATCCGCGCTCGCGCCGGACGTGTTTCGGGTAATCAGGGTGATTTCTCCCGTCTGGTTGTTCCGAAGGAAAAGGTCCAAATTCAGGCCGTTGTTGTCATTGGTCGCCAGGCCATTCCCGTTGCTGTTGAACACGGCCCACTTACCATCCGCGCTCAGCTCGATGCCGGTAGAGTCACCAAAAACATGCGGAATATTCGTGGACGGTTTCGAAACGACTTCGATGGACGGAAGCGCTCCAGCGATCGTGCGAGAAACAAGCGCGCTCGAAACCAGAAGGATTGTGGCAACCTTGATCATAAATTTCCTGTTTGGAACCGGTAAATAATGACAGGCCCCTAATCGGCCGCAAGTCGTAGCGATATATGACAGTTGTCATATGGAGATATGACAAGGCCCGGCCAGGAAAATGGCCAAAACTCCTCTGCAAAGTAGCAGATTCCGTCCGGCCGATCCTAACCCACGGAATAGCGGGCCGTAGAACTCAACCGCGACGCCTTCGGGGCATAAAAAAAGCGGGGCTGGTACTCAACCCCGCTGCCCTGTAGTGTGGACTTTTCAGTCCTTCTTATTGACGTCGATGTGCACGTTTTTGTCCTTATCGGCATCGGTGTAGATCTTGTGGTCTTTGTCCGTATCGACATTGACTTCACCCTTCACGTGATGTTTCCGGTTCAAGTCCGTGTCGCTTCTTATCTCGGAACCAGCTGGACTGCCCGTCGAACGAATGTCCGACCAAAAGCGATTGATCTCGGGATCATGCTTCGAAGGCCAGAGCGTGGCGGCAAATCCAGGCGCCGCCTGAATTTTGCTCTTATCAGCATCCAGAACCAGGTATTCGCCATCCTGCGCCTGGTGCAAAGCACCGCTAGGAAGCGCGATCAGTTTTTCGCCGATGCCGAGGAAGCCGCCAACGGAGAGCACGGCATAGTCCACTTTTCCGGAGTTGACGTCCATGACGAGATCTTTGATTTCGCCAAGTTTTTGATTATCGCGGTTCCGAACCTCCATGCCCAAAATGCCGCTCGCCTTATCGCTGTGGCGAATCTTGGCGCGATCCGACGCATCTGTCCGAACATTTACGTCCCCGTCATGCTCGTGCCGGATTTCAGTTTTTGTGTCAGATTTCGGCAGATCTGCATGCCCTTTTACTTCCACATCGGCCGCGTTCACTCGGGAAACCAATGTAGTTAAAGCCACCGCCGCCCCAATCGTCAGAATTTGTTTTGTATTCATGTCCACCTCACTCTGTTTTTTTGCGGTCCGCCACGAAATCAACGGGCGGCTTCCGCCAGAAAAAACTTACCCCGAAAATCGGCGGTTTATAGGAAGAGGCCCCCCGGTTCGCGTATCAGGGACGGGTGGATTTCATGCGGCGCTGAATCTTCCAAAGCGTAAGGCCAGCGCGGGGAGGAAAAGAAGATTGAGCAAGGTCGAGGTGAGCAGCCCACCAAGAATCACAATGGCCATCGGCCCTTCGATCTCGCGACCAGCTTCGCCCGCGCCCAAAGCCAAGGGGAGTAGGCCGAGCGCCGCGACAAGGGCTGTCATCATGATCGGAATTAGTCGTTCGGAAGCGCCGCGCAAAGCCGCCTCGCGATTCCAGGTCATGCCCTCGAATTTCACCAGATGTTCGAAGTGCGAGATGAGCATGATTGAGTTGCGCATGGTAATCCCAAACAGCGTCACAAAACCAACCAATGCGCCGATGCTCAGGCCACTGGTGCTTTTGCCAAGCAACTGACTGATCCAGATGGCGGCCAGGCCGCCGATCAGGGCGAACGGGACATTCGTCAGAATGAGGAACAGATTGCGCGCGGTGCCGAGGACGATGACAAGCAACAGGATGATTCCGACCGCCGCGATAGCGGAGTTCATGAGCAATTCCCGGCGCGCGGCGGCTGCAGCCTCCGCCGCGCCCGTAAAGACTGGATAAACGCCGCGATCGAATTGAACTTTTTGCGCAATGGCCTTTTTTGCGTCGCGCACAAACGAGCCGATGTCGCGTCCGGCAGCATTGCAGGTGACCGTTTGGCGGCGACGCGCGCCTTCGTGCAGAATCGAGGAGCGCCCGCTGGTCAGGTAAATATCAGCAAGCTCGTGGAGGGGCAGACGCATTCCTGACGCCCCGCGAAACTGGAGTTGCGCAATACTCTCCGGATCGTGACGGGCCGAGCTGTCGAGGATCACCGCAACATCATAGACACGGTTGCCCTGATAAGTTTGCGCGACGATCGTCCCTTGAAATGCGGTTTGGATCGCCCCGAGCAGATCGACGGGATGATACCCGAATTGGGTCAAGCGGTCGGGCCGGAGCTTAATCGCCAGGCGCGGTTCGCCAGGCGGTGATTTCACCTGAACATCAGCCGCGCCGGGCACCGCTCCAATAACCGCGGCGACTTCTTTCGCTTTGGCGTCGAGTTGGTCCAGGTCATCTCCGAAAATGCTGATGACAACGGGCGCGGTTTCGCCCGCGATGGTCTCGCTGATGCGATCTCCCAAAAAGGTGAGCACTTCAAATTGGATGCCGGGAAAGGATGCTAGAGTCTTGCGAATGTCGTCCTGAACTTTCTCCTCATCCTCGGCGCCGACCGGTTTCAATTCGACGTGAAACTCGCTGCGATTCGGCCCCCAGGTATCTTCGCCCAGCTCAGCCCGGCCGATTTGCTGCTCGACCGTGGCAATATGAGGGCTCTGGAGGAGGGCTTCGGAAATCCGTCCGCCGAGACGAAGCGCTTCCGGCAGTGACATCCCCGACGCGGAGGTGATCTGCAGAACAAAATGGCCTTCGCGAAATTCGGGCAGGAATTCACCACCGAGGGACGGGGCTTTAAGAAGCGCAATGGCAACGATCAGGATCATCACCAAAATGATCGCGCCCGGCCAGTTCGCGACACGGGTGAGCACCGCGCGGTAAGCACCCTTGAATTTGCGTTGCAGACGCGGTTCCTCGACGCTGCGGACGCCTTTGCCGAAAAACAAAAAAGATAATGCCGGCGTTACCGTCAGCGCGACCGCGAGGGAAGCACCAATCGCCAGGAGATAGCTCAACGCCAGCGGCGCGAAGAACCGGCCTTGCAGGCCAGTCATGGTCAGAACGGGAAGAAAAACCAGCGCGACAATGAACGTCGCATAGACCACCGCGCTGCGCACCTCGATCGAGGCGTCCAGCACAACGTTAAAAACTGGCCGTGGCGCCGACAAAAGTTGGTTCTCGCGCAACCGGCGGAAGATGTTCTCCACATCGATAATCGCGTCGTCCACCACTTCGCCGATGGCAATAGCGAGGCCGCCCAGAGTAATGGTGTTGAGGGTCAGGCCGAATCGATCGAGCAGAATGATGGCGGTGAGAAGCGAGAGGGGAATCGCGGTGAGAGAAATAAAAGCGGTTCGGAAGTGGCCAAGGAAGAAAAACAAAACGACCGCGACCAGAATGCCGCCAAGCAAAAGCGAGTGATTGATATTGCGCAGGGAGACTTCGATGAATGTGGCGGGCCGGTGCAGCCGATCCAGCAGCTTGATGCCTTCGCTCGCGAATGCGGGTTTCATCTCGGCCAGGGCGCTTTCCAGCGCGCGTGTGACCTCCATGGTGTTCGCGCCATATTGCGAGGACATCGTCATCAGCACGCCCGGCTTGCCCTGAATAAGACAGTCGCCAAATTTCGGCTCGGCGCCTTCAAGCACATTGGCGACATCGCGCAGTCGAATGGGAGGACCGTTCGTGGTCGGCAGCAAAATAATATTCCCGAGCTGCTCCGGGGTGAGAGACTGGCCTTCGGTTTGGATCGTGATGCGCTGATTGGCAGTTTCGATATAGCCTGCTCCCATGACTGCCGTGGCGGTCCGGGCGGCAGCCAGCACGTCAGACACGCTCAAATCATAAGCAATCAAACGGTCTGACCTCACGCGGATTTGAAGCTGTCGAACTTCACCGCCAAACATATTGCAGCGCGCCACGCCGGGAACGCCCAGCAGGCGCGGCTTGAGCACCCAATCAGCGAACGCGCGCAATTCCATCGGCGAAAGCGTCTCGGAGAGGAGCCCGATCTTCAGCAAATCCATCGTCGAGGAGGTGAGCGCGGTCATGCGCGGCGTTTTCACTCCTACCGGAAATTGCCCGGTGATTTCTGAAAGCTTTTCCGCCAGCATTTGGCGCGCGAGAAAAACATCAGTGTTCTCTTTGAATACAACGGTCACGATCGAGAGGCCCTGAATAGACTCCGACCGAACCGCCTCTTGATTGCCCAGCCCCATCACGGCTGTTTCGACAACTCGGGTGACGAGCGTTTCCACCTGCTCGGGCGCGAGCCCCGGTGCCTCGGTTTGGACGACCACCTGCGGCTGAACGAAATTGGGAAAAACATCGAGCTTCGCGCGCATGGCCACGTAAGTCCCGTAGCCCACGAGCAAACAGGCGAGCGCCACCACGACTCCTTTGAACTGGAGGGAGAATTGAATCAGCGCGCGCAGCATTGAATTACTGAATTACGAAAAGCTCCTATTCCTCGGTCATCTGGCCCTTCAGTTCCTCCGAGAGGAGCTCCTGCGCGCCCTTCGTAACAATCTTCTCTCC
>DASYTB010000671.1:0-5237 GCA_036002705.1 Verrucomicrobiia bacterium | reverse complement strand
GTCCGCGAAAAGGAGGAGCGTTGGTTTAAGCTGAACCGAGGATTCAAATGAAAACAGGGAATCAATTCTTGGGCGCGACGATGGTTTGCGCTCCGCTGGCCTTTTTAACGCTGATGCTTTGGCTGTCGATTGGGTCGCGGGCAGAACCGGCAGGGGAGAAAGCAACCGCTGCGAACGAGGCGGCGAAATCTCCGGCGGCACAGCAGTTGGCGAATGATCCGGACAAGGCCTGGAAGGAGATCGACAACGCCTCCAAGCCGCCGCCCTTGCCGCCGGAATGGGGTGACAAGGCACCGACGGAGGAGCAGAAGACGGTCTTTTACAAGCTGCTGGGCGAGCGTTCGGCGGATGTGGCCGCGAAGGCGCGGGAGTTTTATACCCGCTTCCCGAATCATCCGAAAGCGGCGGAGGCGAAAGAAAAGGAGAAACGCTTTCTGCAGCAGGCGCAGGCTTACGGCAACAACTCCGTGAACCCGCGAACAGAAGGGACATTGGGCAAGGAGGAGATACTGCAGCAGAAATTAAATGCCGTTAATCGCAAAGCGATGGAAAGGCGGGCTGAAGGAATGCCTGCGGTTCTCAAAGAATTCGAAATCGGGATGCGTGCCTTGACCACGGAGTACCCGGACCGTCCAGAACCGTGGGATGCTCTCCTGATCGTAGCGCAACGGGGCGACAAGGAACACGCCAAGCAAGTTCTGGCGGATATCATCGCGGCGAAAAGCGCCGATGAAGAAACGAAGGCCCGGGCAAAAGGAATGCTGAAGGTGATCGGTGCCCTGGGCCGGCCTCTGGAGATCAGTTTTACGGCGTTGGATGGAAAAAAGGTGGATCTCCAAAAAATGAAAGGCACCGTGGTCCTCGTTGATTTCTGGGCGTCGTGGTGCGGTCCCTGCATGGCGGGTTTGCCCGAGGTGATCGACATTTATCAGAAATATCACGACAAAGGTTTTGAGATCGTCGGGATCAATCTCGATAAGGACAAGCATGCGCTGGAAAAGACCATTCAAGAGCGCAATATGACCTGGCCGCAATATTTCGATGGCCTTGGTTGGGGCAACAAGATTGCGATGGAGTATTCGATCAGCGCCATCCCCTCGATGTGGCTGGTGGATAAGACCGGCGTGCTGAGAAATCTCGAAGCGCGGGAAGACCTGGAAAAGAAGGTCAAGGACCTGCTGGCGGAAAAAATCTGACTTTGGGAGGCGCGGGAATGAGCGAGCCTTTTACGCTCGAACATATAGGGCTAGCCAGCCGGGATACGCGAGCGCTCAAGGAATGGTACGAGCGGACGCTGGGCGCGCAGGTTGTCTTCGAGATGCGACAGGAGCCACCCGCTTACCTTATTAGGATCGGCGGGATGTTGGTCGAGATTTACTCGGCTCAAAGCAGCATCGATCAAACGAGCAATAATCGGCTGGCCGGATGGCGGCACATTGCGCTGGAGGTAAACTCGATCGAGGAGGGGAAGGCGTTTCTGGAGAAGCGCGGCGTGGTTTTTCCCGAAGCCATTAAGCCGGCGGGCGGTGGCGGGCGTGTTTTGTTTTTCTCGGACCCGGATGGGAATCTATTGCACCTGACCGAACGTCTTGCAGGGGGATTTCAATGAGGGCGCGCTATTTCCAAGGCGTGCTTTGGGCCAGAGAAACGCGGAACCGTACTCGAACCGTTGGGCCCGTCTCATCGTGGGGTGGTTGATAAAGTTCCCGGCCCTGAATGCGTCGGAAAGCAAAGGCCGCAGTGCGTCCGCGGTTGGAAAGGCCTTTATCTCGGCCTTTCGCGGCTTCATCCAGAATCGCATTTCCTGCGCGGAACATAGGTTCAAAATCGGCGGATATCGATTTAAGCAGCACGAATCAAGCCAATCTCATTTTCCTTTCAGTCTCCCGTTATCCGGGTATAAGTCCGAGATGCCCACTCGGACCGTGTTTCGTCTCATCCACGGAATTTTGCCGGCCCTTCTCATGCTCGACGGCATTACCGCCGAAGCCGCGGTGAACGTCCAGAAAGTTGTGTATCACGGTTGGAATGAGGCGTTTGTGATCAGCAACGGGAAGGCCGAAGCCGTCGTCGTGCCTGAGATCGGGAGGATTATGCAATTCCGGTTTGCCGGGGAGGAGGATGGACCTTTTTGGGAAAACCGCAGTCTCGACGGAAGGGCGCCAAATCCGCAATCCTCAGAATGGATAAACTTCGGCGGCGACAAGACCTGGCCTGCTCCTCAAGCTGCCTGGGCAAAAATGACCGGACGCGGTTGGCCACCCCCGCAGGCCTTTGATTCAATGCCCGTGCGAGCGGTCATGACCAATCAGGATCTGATCCTCATTTCAAAAGTTGATCCTCATTATGGCATCCAGACTGAACGGCGGATTTCGCTCAGCCCGGTAAATGCTCAAATGAAGATCGAAACCATTTATCATAAAGTGGAAGGAGCACCCGTTCGGGTGAGCATTTGGGTGATTACTCAACTCCGGGATCCAGACCGCATGTTCATTCCGGTGCCGCTGGGGAGCATCTTCGCGTCCGGCTACAATAAGCAATCAGATTTCCTTCCCGCCAACCTGGCCCGAAACGGTGACTTGCTGGCCTGCACGCGCGGCGCCAAAGACTCAACCAAGATCGGTTCAGATGCTGGGCGCCTCGTGTGGTCGAATAAAAAGTATATTCTCGAGATTTCCGCGCCTCGCGAGGCGCAGGGTGAATTTCCGGATAGCGGGAGCAGCGCCGAGATTTACACCAACCCGGACCCAAACAAATACGTCGAATTCGAACTGCTCGGGCCACCCAGACAATGAACAGAGGAGAGAGCATCATGCGCTCGCAAATCTATCGGCTGATGAAACGCGATTCCGGGGTGCTGCAGGAGCAGGTGGCTCGGTCTCCCCAAGGCGGCCAGTAACGCAAAATAGGCGCGCCAGCCTTGCCGGTGATTCGGGTTTCTCCCTATGGTGGAATTGGTCTTCTGGTTTACATTAAGAGTGAACTCCTGAGCCCAGAACTAGCGGGTGGATTGATTATGCAAAATGACAGACCAGAAAGGGATCAGGGGACCGGCGCTGGTGGAACGCAGCAGACGACTGCGAGTAATCCGGAGCAGGATGGAGATCAGGATCGCACCCTTGAGTTGGCGGGATCGGATTTTCTTCTAGGCTGCTGAAGAGCAGTTGCCGCCGCGTCAGGTGAAGAGACTGACGAGATTGAGGCCGCGTGCTTCGTCGAGACAGGGTAGCTGTTTACGTTGAGCAGCGTTTCCGGCCAGCCTTTTTCGTCCTAAACGCGCACGCGACCGATTCCTCTTCTTTGGCAAGATTGACCGCGAGCATCATCGCGCTTTCTTTTGGAGGGGTGGGTCCGTTCCGGAAGCCGCTGGCGTGCCCGCCAAACTTCCCATCGATAGGTTGCCGAGTTGTAGGATACCTGGAGCGAGCTGCCTGCCATTTGCGCTAATCGTATGTGCGAACCGGGTTTGCGCCACCGGCGTTGACCGCCAAAGTGTTATCCGGTTCGGCCCCAAGCCTTACATCAGGTCATATTTCCACCTAGGAGGCGCCTGAGAAAAGTTCCGATTGTTGCACTTCCCATTTTTCCAGTAAGTAACCGTATCAGCCGAATGAGCAGGCCTAGCGTCCAGTTCCCGCTGCTCAACGTGAGATATGAAGACGTTGGAAGAAACAGCCGAAGCGAAAAACGCGGCGGCTGATAAGAATCTGGCCAGGACCAAGCTTTACATTATCGATGATCATCCGATCATGGTACAAGGGCTCAAAGAGCTGATAAACAACCAGCGCGATTTGCGAGTCATCGGATCTTCCGATGACTGGCACGTCGCTCTCGAACAGGTAAAGAAACTTCAGCCCGATCTCATCATCCTGGATGTTACTTTAAAAGACGCCAACGGCATCGAAGTGCTCAAGAATCTTAAAATTCACCTGCCGCATGTGAAGATACTGATGCTCTCGATGCACGACGAAAACCTTTACGCGATGCGTTCGCTCAAAGCCGGCGCCCAAGGCTATATCATGAAGCAGGAGGCCGTAGAGAAGGTGCTCGGCGCGATTCGCCAGGTATTGGCGGGCGAGGTTTATCTGAGCGATTCAATGAGCAAGCGAACGATGTTTCAATTGCTCGGCCGCGGCGGCACTCGAAGCGGTTCGCCGCTGGAAGACCTGAGCGACCGCGAACTGGAGGTTTTTACTTTGATTGGACAAGGTTGTACCACGCGTCAAATCGCGGAGAAACTTCATCTTAGCATTAAGACCGTGGAAACGCATCGAGCGCACATCAAAGAAAAGCTGAATTTGAAGAACTCCACTGAGCTAGTGCAGCACGCGATTCATTGGCGCGAAAGCTAAGTTTCATCACATAAGGTCCCTTATGGCCGCCAGAGCAAACCATCCTCTCGGATGTGCAATCCTGGTTCTTCGTGGACATTCGCCTCGTACCCTTTGGCAGTCGGATGAAAGTCGATGGTTAGACCGCGGAAACGAGGAGGAAAAGCGCTATAGAGTTCCGTTAACGTGGGAGCCCAATGTTTGTTTCGGGACCGGAATTCCTTTTGCAGGTAGTAGAAGTCGATCAGAGCGGCAGCGTTGAAATCCAAGGGCGCGGTGAATTGTTGAGCTGCTTCTGAGCGGGTGAATTTTACATAGCCCCATTTTTCCGGGCGGTGCATATCGATGATGCCGGCCGGGGACCAGACCCAGTTGTCCTCTTTTTTTCCGCGGACCTTCTCGTATCGGCCATTCTTAATTTCAATCTGCCATTCGACGCGGGAGAAATCGACGCGCCAGAGATCACCTTCGACCGGCGGAGATCGCTGCATAGAATACTCGGCGAGGGCTTTCCACGGGAACGCGATTTCGACCGACCAGCCTTGATCCTGATCGACGGCGTGATTGATCGTGCCGGTCATGTGAACCGCGGTTTTCAAGCCCGCAATTTCCCATTCGTTGAGGGCGGGACCGCCATCGATGTAAGGCTTTTTGAGGAGCAAGTCCCAGGTTGTGTTCAGGGCGTTCATCTCGAACTCGTAATAATTATGCCGGTCGCCGTCGGGATCGATGAAGACCTCGAAATCGGGGTCCTGAAAGATAACGGCGTCGTGATTGGTGACCATCCCCCAGACGTGCGGCTCCTGCAGTTCGGCCGCGACGTAGAAATAGGTATCGTCCCAAAGCATTTTGGCGCGCGTGCGGAAACGGGGCTTGGGTTTGGCGCTGCCTTCAATGTCCTGGAAA
>DASYTB010000670.1:0-12298 GCA_036002705.1 Verrucomicrobiia bacterium | reverse complement strand
AATCCGGACGCCCGCCACGGGATGTTCAAATCGGGGAACTTTATCACGCCACTCCGCCCCCACCCGGATCTGACCAAAGAAATCCTCGCGCAACGCGGAGAACTGCCGCACAGCGGCTGCCTGGTTATCGGCGAAAAGGGCAAACTCTTCGCCGGGGACGATTACGGCTCCGCTTTCCAGATCATCCTCAATGACGAAAAGGAATACACGAGCGGCTCGAAACACGAGGCCTGCATCGCCGTGCCCCAAAGCATCCCGCGCTTATCGGAACGGGATACCGACCTGGCGATGAAGAAGGAATGGTTCGCCATGATCAAGGGCGGCGCGCCCGCGTATTCGAACTTCGATATCGCGGCCTACCTCACCGAGATCATCCTGCTCGGCTGTATCGCTCTCCGAAGCGGAGTCGGCCACAAGCTCGATTGGGACGGCCCGAACATGCGCGCGACAAACGCGCCCGACGCCGCCCGATTTGTCAAACGGCAGGCCCGTCAAGGATGGGAACTCGCTTAAACTGACCTGAAACAGCCCTTCGAAACAGAGCCGCGACCGTGAGGGAGCGGCCTCGCGGCGTGGCGTGGTGATTCCCGCTCCGTTACGCTCGCGGCTCTGCTGCTCCTAAAGCCGGTTGCGAAGGGGACGAAAATTTGGCGAAGGGTGTGACTCAATCGCAACACCCCAATTAAGTTGAATAAACCTATTTGTGTCCCGCTCCGTTTTGCACAAGATTTGGTTTCTTATGAATAAAGTTTTGCCCGGATTTGCATTATCGGTCGCACTGACCCTTTTCTGTTTTCCGAGATCCCAAGCAGCGGACGTCCCCCTCGTCCTCAATCTTCCGCATCATACCGCTAAAGGCACACCGGAAGATTTGCCGACCGGACCAAACATTGAACCGCCACCTAAAAGCGCGCCTGCTCCGATTCAAGTGCCGGAGGGCGTGGTCAATGTGGCCGCGGGCAAACCTGTCACCAGCAGCGTCGCCCCTTACACCGGTGATTTACCCCAGATCACAGACGGGAAAAGGGAACCCTTTGATGAGGATGTGGTGGAATTCAAAAAGGGCACTCAATGGGTGCAAGTAGATCTCGGCCAGCCGTACGCCGTTTATGCGGTCGTGATGTGGCATGACCACCGGGTGCTTCAGGCGTTTCACGATGTCATTGTACAAGTGTCTGATGACCCGGAGTTCAAAAACGGCGTCACAACCTTGTTCAATAATGACACGGACAATTCGTCGAAGCTCGGCGTCGGCACGGACCGCGAATATTTCGAACTGGAATGGGGGCGAGTGGTCCCGGTCAAAGGTGTGAAGGCTCGCTATGTCCGGAGTTACACGAGAGGGAGCAGCCTCAGCGCCATCAACTGCTGGCAGGAACTCGAGGTTTACGGACTCCCCGCGAAGTAAATCCCTTTGGGTGGGCGGGCGCCCCGTCCGTCCCCAGCGGACGCCTCGTCCGTTGGGTGCTTTGCACGGGACGCTCACGATATCGCCAAAATGTTTCGCATCACGCCGGCGAAGCGCCGGCCTGGATAGCCGAGGCGCCCAATGCGATTAGGATTTCGGTCTCGTCCCGGAGGGACAACCCGAAAATAGCCCAACGTTTTAACGTTGGGGATAGGTGCAAAATGGTTGCTCCAGTCCCAAAGGGACGGCTGAATCGGGGCATATGACGTTAGCTCGTATTTCCATTGCGTGTTTGCGTCCAAAAGACCGGTGTCCAATACGAATTTGGTGATCGTTATCTTTGGCAGTGAATTCAGCCGTCCCTTTGGGACTTAATATATGAAAATTGTCGAAAACCCAACGTTGAAACGTTGGACGATTTTCGGATTGTCCCTTCGGGACATAAACGCCAATCCTAGTGGTATTGACCGGGCTGGTCGTCCCTACCCGAATGAATTGCGCGGCCACGACCCTAAATAATGAATCGATGGTGCGTTGTCGCTATTCTGCTGGCTTTTGCCGGAGCGCTCGCCTTCAGACTGCTCAAGCTCGACACGCGTCCCTACCATAACGACGAGGCCGTCAATGCCACGAAGGTCATCGACCTGTGGCAGCATGGCCGCTACGAATACGATCCAGACGAATATCACGGCCCCACTCTGCATTACGCGACTCTGCCCCTTCTCTGGCTGAGTTCCGCCAGAACTCCGGATGATTTGGATGATCGAACTCTCCGCTTCGTGCCCGCCGCCTTTGGCGCGGCCCTGATTCTTCTGCTCTTCCTTTTTGCGGACGGCATTCCTCCGCGCGCGCTGGTTTGGTCCGCGCTCTTCACCGCGATTTCACCGGCCATGGTTTTCTATAGCCGCTACTTCATTCACGAAGTGCTCCTGGTCTTTTTCACCGCGCTCCTCTTGGGGGCGAGTTGGCGTTACACGCGCCGCCCTTCCCCGGGTTGGGCGATCCTTGCGGGCGCGACCCTGGGGCTAATGTTCGCGACCAAAGAAACCTTCGTCATCACGCTCGCTGCGGTGGCCGTCGCGGCCGCCGCAACCGGATACCGGGTGACCCCAAAGCCTCGCTCGATGCGCCAGTTGTTAACGATTGGCTGGGGCTCCAGCGACCAGCCGGCGAGCTGGCTTCACATCGGGCTCGCCCTGAGCGCAACATTCCTAATGTGGCTCGTTTTCTTCAGTTCCTTCTTCACCAACGTTCCCGGATTGCTCGATTCCATCCGCACGTATTTTCCGTGGCTCAAACGCGCCACCGGTCATTCACCCCACCTGCATCCGTGGTATTTTTATTTTCAACGACTCGCCTGGTTTCATTCAGCGAAGGGGCCGATCTGGAGCGAAGGACTGATTCTGGTCCTTGCCGCCGTCGGCGCAATCGTTTCGCTCCGCCAAAAATCGACTTTGCTGCGATTTCTCACCTTCTATACCCTCCTGCTGACGGCGGCTTATTGCGCCATCTCCTACAAAACTCCGTGGTGCCTCCTCAGTTTCTTTTATGGAATGATTTTGCTCGCGGGAATTGGAGCTGCCAGCCTCATCGAATGCGTTCGGTCGGCCTCTTTGAAGGCCGGTGTAATGGCAATTCTGCTTCTCCTCAGCTTTCAACTTGCCCTGCAATCCTGGCGCGCGAGCTTTGTTTACTCCACCGATCGCCGCAATCCCTACGTTTACGCCCAAACCGTGCCGGACCTTTTGAACCTTGTCCGCCGAGTTGAAGGGATCGCGCAGGTCAGTCCCGAGGAATTCAACACGGTCGTCAAAGTCATCGCGCCTGCTGACGATTATTGGCCGCTGCCCTGGTACCTTCGCCGCTTCAAGAACATTGGTTGGTATGGACAAATTCCGGCAGACCCGTTTGCGCCAATCGTGATCGCTTCGTCCCAATTGGACGCGCGGCTCGATGAAAAATCCGGTCGCAAATGGATTATGGCAGGCGTCTCCGAGCTGCGACCGGGCAAGTTTTTCGAGCTGTACGTGGAGTTGCAGCTCTGGACGAACTACGTTGAGAGCTTGCCGTCGCAACCGGATTGAGCGCTTCATGGAGTGCAACACTACGCGCGAGGGACGTTTCGCATCTTGCGCATATCTCGCGTGGGTACGATAGTGTCCGAAAACCGCCCAACCAGTCCTATGAAACGGAGATCATTCTTACAACTCGCTTCAACGGCAGGAGCGCTCGCGAGCCTCGGAGAACTCGGTTTCCTCGCGCGCTTGCCGCTCGTTTCCGCCGCTGAAGCGAAGCTCGACCCAAAGATGGTTCGTTTTCATCCAGACATCGAGCCGCTCGTTCGGTTGCTGGAAGAGACACCGCGCGAACGCGTCCTCGAAGAGGTCGCGGCCAGAATTCATCGTGGCACTTCCTACCAACAGATTCTGGCTTCGCTGCTCCTGGCCGGCGTTCGGAACATCCAACCGCGGCCGGTCGGCTTTAAATTTCATGCGGTGCTCTTGGTGAATTCGGCGCACCTGGCGAGTCTCGCTTCGCCGGATACCGATCGATGGCTGCCGATCTTCTGGGCGATTGATCAATTCAAAAGCTCGCAAGCTCAGGATGTGAGGGAAGGAGATTGGACGATGGGCGCGGTCGATGAATCGGCCGTTCCCTCGAGCCACAAGGCGCGGCAGGCCTTCATCGACGCGATGGATAATTGGGACGAAGCAGCGGCGGATGCCGCCATTGTCGGTCTCGCCCGAACCGCCGGCGCGCACGAGATCTACGAACTCCTGGCGCGTTATGGAGCGCGTGATTTCCGCGAAATCGGCCACAAGGAAATCTACGCGGCGAACAGCTTCCGTGCCCTCGAAGCCATCGGCTGGCAGCACGCCGAACCGGTCCTTCGTTCTCTCGCCTACGCCATGCTGGACCGAGCTGGCGACAAAGAGAACCCCTCCAAAGCCGATCTTTCCGCGGACCGCCCCTATCGCCACAATCTTGAGGCCGTCTCGAAGATTCAAAGCGGCTGGCTCGATGGAAAAGCGAATCCCGCCGCCACCTCCGAAATGCTCGAAACGGTGCGAACTGCCTCGCCACCGGAGGCGAGCGACAAAGCCATTGAGTTGCTCAACGGGGGCGCGGCTCCTGAATCTCTCTTCGCCGCGTTTTTCGATGCCGCCGGCGAATTAATGATGCGCAGCCCGGGCATTCTCTCGCTCCACGCCACCACCTTCACCAACGCGATCCATTATTCGTGGACCCACTGCCACTCCGAAGAAACCCGCAAATTGCTTCTCCTGCAAAACGCCGCCTTCCTCCCGCTCTTTCGGGGAAATTCAAAGGGCACAAACGTGCAAATCGACAGGCTCGAACCGCTCGCCGGAAAAGGCAATGACGTTCCCGGCATTGACGAAATCTTCGACGAAATCAGCCGCGACCGGCTCAGCGCTTCACGAAAGATTCTCGCGCATCTCAAAGAAAGAAACGATCCGGCGGATTTCGCCCAGGCGGCCCGCCGCCTGATCTTCCTCAAGGGGACAAACGCCCACGATTACAAATACAGCTCCGCCGTGCTCGAAGACTATGAAGCCATGCGCCCGCCCTGGCGCGATCGCTATCTTGCCGCCAGCGCCTTCTATCTGAAGGGCTCCGGCGATCACGATAATCAACTGGTTCAACGCACCCGCGCCGCGCTGGCTTGAGAAAAGGAGCCGAGCGGAGCACGGCCGTCCTCGGGCGCTGGGGCGTTCGACGAATTGATCCGCACAAATACCACGGCTCCACGGCATCGTGACTTGCAGCGCCCGGGACGGGACGGGCGCGCTCCGGTATGATGCCGCGCGAGAATTCATCGCAACTCCCCCTAGCCTATTTAAAAAATCGTGCCTAATATTCGCGCGATGAAAGTCTTAATCTTGGGCGCAGGGTACGCGACGCGACTTTATCCCCTCACTCTCAATCAACCAAAGCCGCTTCTGCCTGTGGCGGGCAAGCCGATGATTGAGTATGTGCTCGACAACATCGCTCCCATCGGCGGCATCGACCGCGTGTTTGTCGTTACCAATGCCAAGTTTGCTGACCATTTTCAACGCTGGGCGGACAACTATCGTGCCACGAAGTCCAAACTCGATTTCACGATCGTCAACGACAAATCCACGGACGATTCAAACAAGCTCGGCGCCATCGGCGACCTCCATCTCGTTATCACCAAAGAAAATGTCAACGATGACCTGATCGTCGTGGCCGGCGACAACCTTTTCAACCAAAGCCTGGAAGATTTCGGCGCGCTCTGCCGCAAGAAAAACGCGCCCGTTCTCGGTGTTTACGACGTAGGCAGCCTCGAACAGGTCAAGAAATACAGCTCGATCAATGTCGCGCCGGATGGCCGCATTACGCAGTTCCAGGAGAAGCCCCAGAATCCGACCAGCAGCCTGATTGGCATCGCGCTTTATTATTACCCGATCGCAACCCTGCCGTTGATCAAGCAGTATATCTCTGAAGGAAATAATCCCGACCAACCCGGCCGGTTGATTCAATGGCTTTACCCCAGGACGCCTGTTTACACCTGGACCGTGCCGGGCCTTTGGTTCGACATCGGCTCGAAGGAAACTCTCGAAGAAGCGAATCGAATCTTCGCCAGGGAAACAGCACGTGCTTAAAGCGTTCGCGTCGAGTGGTCCATCATCCAGAAGGAGTCTGGATTCAAAGGCTTTAGATTTGTCGATGCTTGTTCGGAGACTGATCACCGGTTCGTGAAGAGGTCCAGGCGGGAATAGACGTTAAACTTTTCCCCTCTTAAAAAGCCGATCAGAAGCTGATTGCTCTCGCGGGCAAATTCAACGGCCAAACTAGACGGCGCAGATACGGCGGCGACAACGGGAATGCCGCCCGCCAGCGCCTTTTGCATAATCTCAAAGGAGGCGCGACCGCTGACGAGCAGGATATGTTCCTTCAACGGGAGGAGGCTCCTGAGAAACGCCCAGCCGAGAACTTTATCGACCGCATTGTGGCGGCCGACATCTTCACGAACCGCGAGCAGGTTGCCCGTCAGGTCGAACAGGCCGGCGGCGTGAAGACCTCCGGTCTTGGCAAAAGTGCTTTGCCCGGGAATCAGTTTCTCGGGCAGTAAGCGGATAACTTCCACGGAGACGCGCGGGCTTTCCTTCAGCGGTGCGAAGTGCTGGTGAACGGATTCAATCGAGGCTTTGCCGCAGAGGCCGCAGCTCGAACTCGCAAAAGTGTGGCGAGTCAGCCGCTCCAGATCGAGCGGAACGGATGGCGCGAGAAAGACATTCAGGATATTTCCAAACGCCGCATTTTCGCCGCTGGCGCAGGGCGCGATTTCAGCAACGTCCGTTCGTTTGGAGATCAGCCCTTCCGAGAGCAGAAATCCACAAGCCAGCTCATCATCATGCCCCGGAGTGCGCATCGTGACCGCGATGCTCCGCCCGCGCACGCGAATTTCAAGCGGCTCTTCGCGGGCGAGGTGATCCCCTCTCCTCGTCGCCCGGGCACCTTCGATCCGGAGGAGCGTCGTCGATCTGAGTTGCTCAACCATGGAAAGTTGCGGGCTCCCAGCCTCTCCGCCATACGCGATTGATGCTCTTGTTTCTGGAAAGTATTATCATGACAATATCTGACCGGACGAAAGATAATCAATCGATGCGAGGCAACCGTTCCTGTCGAACCCAGAGTTTATAACCGCGCAGCAACGCCCCTCGAGGTTCGCCTCAGAGCAGTTGGCAATCCGAGCTGCCTCGGACAGCGCCAGTTTATAACGCCGAAACATTTCCGATGCCCGTGAAGGATCGCAGGTCCGAAAGTCGTAATGAGCCGCATGAACGCGCGCTATATACTCAGGCCGCGGCATTAAAGATGCGCTGGCGAATTGTTTCCAACTCTGAATCCGGAACTTTTGGATGGTGGCTATTGTAAAAGACGCGCAAAAGTCCAACCGACGCCTCAAGCCTGTCGAAGTTATACCCTGAACCCGAAATGTCCGAGTTGCTCGTTCGAATTTCACCGAGCAACAACGTGCCCCTCTCAATGGAGAGACTGACGATTCCTTCGTGAAGGCTCAAACGCTCCGTGGAGGGTTGGTCGAAACCCATTAGAGTATCGTCCCACTCGCGACCTAGATCCACGAGATTTATCCAGGAGATGATGCGCGGAATTAATGGATCGCCGGAAGACCTGATCCGCGCTGCCAAACGCTTGGCCAACCGGCCCGTCACGGTGCTGGTCAAAGGCTTATTTGGTTTCGCCCGAGTCTCGATTGGCTCGATTACTTCCGTACTCATGTTCTCACTTTGCCGTAATATTCAAGAAATCGCAGTCAACTCCTTTCCACGCTCGCCCGCGTGTTGTAATCCGGGACCCCGCCCGCTTTGTCCACAATCCCGCGCGGGATAATCACATTGCCTTCGGGCCAATGAATCTGGAGGTTGCCGCGCGCGATAGGAGCGAGAAAAACGTGACCTTCGTAACGTCCGAGATTGTTGGTCAGCACGATGGCGTCGTGGTTGCTGAGATGCAGCTTTGCCGCGTCGTCGGGATTCATGAGGACGGCATCGCGAGGAGCGCCGTTGAGGGGATCGATTTCGGCGTAGATCAGGGTGTTAAATTGTTTTCCGCGACGGGTGCTGACTTCAAATTCGCCTTTCTCTCGCGAAAGATCCGGCAATGGGGAGGAGCGGAAATGGGCCTTGCCATCGGGTGTTGGAAATTTCCAATCGGCGCAGAGATGAGGCCCGCCATATTGGAAGGCGTCGCCAGTTTTGCGCAGGTGTTGGAACCCATCGTAAAAAGGCACCACACGCGCGATTTCCTCGCGCATTGCCCAACCCGTTTCGCAGCCGAGCAAATTGGCGCGCTCCGGATAAACGCGCGCGGCGAGTTCGCGCAGGATTTTCCATTCGGCCCTGGCCTCTCCCACTTGCCGCGGGATTTCGGGGCTGAAAATGATGCGCCGCTCGGTCGTGGTTTCGGTCCCGCCGTCGTCCTGCTCGTAACGCGTCTTGGCGGGAAGAAGAATGACCTCTTCCTGCGCCGGAATGAACATTTGGTCGGTAAGAATGATGTCCTGGTGAACGCGCAACGGAACATTCATCATCGCGCGCCGGACATACTCAGGTTCGGGCAGGGTGCGAAGAAAATTTCCACCCAGGCAATAGAGCAGATCAAGATTGCCGCGAGCGCACGCTTCAACCATTTCCGGGCCGGTAAGCCCCGGCCAATCGGGAATTTCGAATCCGTATTGTTCCGCCAGTCGCGCCGCGTTGTCTTTGTTCACCGGCTTGCCGCCAGGAAAGGCCGTGGCGTAAGCGCCCATTTCGGCGCCTCCCTGCACTGAAGAATGACCGCGAATCGGCATCAGGCCGCACTTTTCGCGCCCAACAAAACCTTTGGATAAGCCAAGATTGAGCACCATTTGCACGGCGTCGGCACCGTAGGCGTGCTGGGTGATGCCCATGCTCCAAACGATCACGGCATTTTGGGCCGTGTGGATCAGCTCCGCGAATTCCCGCATGCTGGCGCGATCAAGGCCGGCTTGTTCTTCCAGCGCGGCCCAGTCCAGCGACTCCGCTGTCTGCTTTAACTCGTCAAAACCGACAGAAAAATTGCGAGTGAAACTCTGATCTTCCCAGCCGTTCTCGAACATAATCTTCAGAACGCCGTAAATAAATGCGATGTCGCCGCCTTGCGAAACCGGGAACCAATAATCCGCGATATCCGTTCCAAAGAGCGCGCTGCTCGCGGTCGACGGAACCCAGTAACGCATCATGCCCGGTTCCTGGTATGGATTGACCATCACGACCTTCGTCCCGAGCTTTTTGGCTTCGTGCAGATACTTGGTTGTAACGGGTTGATCGTTGGCCGGATTGGCTCCGAAGAAAATGATCAGGTCCGTGCCATACCAATCCTTGTAGCTACAGGTTGTGGCCGCGACACCCACCGCGTGCTTCATCGCGGCCGTCGATGGCGCGTGGCAGAGGCGGGCGGCGTTATCCACGTTATTCGTGCCGAGAAAACGCGCCACCTTCTGGGCCATGTAATAAACTTCATTCGTGATTCCTCGCGACGTGAGGAAAAACGCGATGCGTTTCGCATCGCTCGAACCAATTCGCCGCGCTATCCGCTCGTACGCTTCCTCCCAGGAAATTCGCCGAAACCCGCTGGCATTCTTTTCGCGCACCATGGGAAACGCCAATCGGCCTAACTGCCGGAGTTCGGCGTTGGAAAGCTTCTCGAGCCGCGAAATGTCATTGAACACCGCGGGATCGATCTCCGGCATCGTGTTAAGGCGCAGCAAATTGAGCCGCGTCATGCAAAGGTGCGTGCCTTGGATCGTCCAATCGTGCAGACCGGCCACGCCCAAAGCGCACCCGTCGCAGACGCCGCGCGTGATGACCTTCCAGGCATAGCCGAGATTATCGCGGTTATCCCAGACGATCTTCGCCATATCACGAAAATGCCGGGGTTTGCGCTCCGTGAGCCCAAACGGGACGAGGCGGCGCAGACGCGTTTTCAAATCGTTCTGGATTTTGTGCTGTGACACTGTGATCCAACCCAACGTATGCAAACATTTATCGTCGAACAAGCCGGGATTGGGATTGGGAGGTCAGGAGGGTAAAGGGCCAGTTCTTGGTGGTGCGAGCTCTGCCGAGCCCCGTCACCACCGTACCATCCAGCAAGAAAGGTCGGCGGAGCCTGGCTCCACACCAACGGAGCCGTTACTATTCATTCCGCAGCTTGCCATAACTCAGTTCCCGGAGATGATGGGCTACGGGTTCATGCAAACCATGCAGCAAATCTGGCCCCATATCGCGGTCGCCCTGACGATCTTTGTTTCGATCGTCACCTCGGGTTACGTGATCCTTTATAAGCGCGACTCCCGGTCCGCGGTTATTTGGGTGGCTTTCATTTGGCTCACGCCCGTTTTGGGTTCTCTAGCGTTTTTGGCTTTCGGCGTGAATCGAATTCGCATTCGCGCCCGCGCGCTGCGCGGAAGATCCGCCTGGTACCAACCTGTTCCGCCAACTATCCGTTGCGCTCCCGAAAATAGCGGTTCGGTGCTGCCGCCGCACTTGGAAAATCTCGAGACGCTGGCGGATTTCATCGGAAAAGTGGTCGAGAAACCGCTCATTCCGGGCAATGATTTCGAACTGCTCGTTAACGGCGACGAGGCTTACCCGGAAATGCTCGACGCGATTCGGGACGCCCGGAAGACCGTTACGCTTTCAACCTATATTTTTGATAATGACCCCTGGGGTCAGCGCTTTGCGGATGCCCTGGGCCGCGCCGTGGCGCGCGGCGTGCAAGTCCGTGTCCTCATCGACGATGCGGGTGCGCATTATTCCTGGCCTTCCATCGTTCGCCTCTTGCGAGACCTCGACGTGCCGGTCGCCCGCTTCCTTCCCACGATTGCTCCCTGGCGGCTGATGACCATGAATATGCGGAACCACCGCAAGATTCTCGTGCTGGACGGTCAAATTGGCTTCACCGGCGGCATGAATATTCGTCAAGGCCACGTGTTGAAGGAGCCGGGGACGAATCCAAAGCGACTCGTGCAGGACCTGCAGTTCCGAATCAAAGGCCCAGTGGTTTATCAATTGCAGGAGTGTTTCGCGAATGATTGGTTCTTTTGCACGCGTGAGCGCTTGGAAGGCCCCGACTGGTTTCCCGAGATAAGCGCCTCCGGGGCGGTCTATGCCCGCACGCTCGTGGCCGGGCCGGACAACAATTTCGAGAAGCTCCGCTGGGCTATTCAAGGCGCGCTGGCTTGTGCTCAAAAAGAAGTGAAAGTCGTGACTCCCTATTTTATTCCTGATCAAGCGATCATCTCCGCACTGAACGTGACCGCGATGCGTGGGGTCTCGGTTGATATTGTCCTTCCCTCGCATAATAACCTGCCCTACGTGGATTGGGCGTCCCGCGCCATGTGGTGGCAGGTGCTCGAGCGCGGTTGCCGCATCTGGCTCACTCCCGGCCCGTTCGATCACTCGAAGTTACTTCTGGTGGACAACGTCTGGTCGATGGTCGGCTCCGCCAACTGGGATACCCGCAGCCTCCGCCTAAATTTCGAGCTGAACCTTGAATGCTACGGAACGGAATTCGCCGCAAAAGTCGCAGCAATCATCGACGCCAAAATGAAAGACGCCCGGCCAATCTCATTGAAGGAAATGGACCGCCGCCCTTTGGCCATTCGCCTGCGCGACGGCGTGGCCAGGTTGTTGTCGCCCTACCTCTGAGGCCGTTTGATCCGAAACCTGCCCGCCAGTCCGCATCCTGAAAATTCAATCGCAATCCGCGTGGCTGACATAGCCGCCCATTCACGAGCTTTGCGTCGAAGAATGGCGACGAACTTGTTCGCGCGAACGTATCCGGCATATTCGGGCCGCTCCGAGGTCGTGAGTTCTCCGTCTGTGCTCTTGCGCGCCAGCTCTTCATTCCTGGCCTGAAGTTTTGGAGGAGGCCGAAAGGCAAGGATGGCTTCGGCTTTTTCCGGAACGATCATCTCCGAAAAGGGGCGAACTCCGGTCAAATGCTGCCGTTTCCGATCTCATTTTGCGAGTTACCGTAGACGCGGTCCCGTTCGCAAAACCATGAAAAGTTTACCCGGGGCAAACGCATCTAAAACTCGCGAAATGTGGGTGGTGGCGCGAGAAGTTGCCGTCGGGCGAGGGGCCCAAGGAAGACACACGGGGCGGCTGTCCTATCCCAATTCCGATTGCGTACGGACCACTAAGCCACTTTTGCCGCTTAAGAGCGTGTCTGAAAACTCATCGCCTCTGCGGAATTAGGCCAAACGACGGAGTTGAATTCGTATCATGGCGATATAGGCCCATGCTTCTGCACTCGTGTCGGTTCTTTCGTAATCGCGGACGAGGCGACGGTGACGCA
>DASYTB010000669.1:0-6934 GCA_036002705.1 Verrucomicrobiia bacterium | reverse complement strand
GAAGATAAGGATGGGGACGGCCATTTCGATTCGCGCAAGGTTTTCACCGACGAAGTGCAGATGCTCACCAGCGTCGAAGTCGGCTACGGCGGCGTCTGGTTGATGTGTCCGCCGCGCCTGATTTTTATCCCTGACCGCAACGGGGATGATGTCCCAGATGCCGCGCCGGAAGTCGCGCTCGATGGCTTCACGGTGCCGTCGGAGAATTATCACAATTTTGCGAACGGCCTCCATTTCGGACCGGATGGCTGGCTGTACGGGCGCTGTGGTGCATCGTGCCCCGGCGAAATCGGAGCGCCGGGCACGCCGCCGGAAAAGCGCGTCTCGATGCGCGGCACGATCTGGCGGTATCATCCGGTGCGAAAAACGTTCGAAGCGCTCACCTACGGCTGCACCAACCCCTGGGGCCATGATTGGGATGAATACGGCGAGCTCTTTTTCATCAACACCGTCAACGGCCAGCTTTGGCACGACTTCGCGGGCGCTCATTTCGTTCGGCCGCATACCATCGATCCAAATCCTCGTGTCTATGACTTGATCGATCAGCATGCGGATCATTGGCATTTCGACACCGCGCAGGGCTGGGCCAAAGGCCGCGATGGCAAAGCCAATACCTACGGCGGAGGGCACGCCCATATCGGCATGATGATTTACCAAGGCGATAATTGGCCGGGGGAATACCGAGGAGGCCTCTTCACATTGAACCTCCATGGCCGCCGCGCGAACGAGGAAATTCTCGAACGCCAGGGCTCCGGTTATGTAGGCCATCACGGGAAGGATTTTTTCATCGCGGGCGATCTGTGGTTTCGCGGGATGGAGATCAGTTCCGGTCCGGACGGCGGTGTTTTCGTCCTCGATTGGAGCGATACCGGCGAGTGCCACGAAAGCACCGGAGTTCACCGCACGAGCGGCCGCATTTACAAAATCACGTATGGCGAACCGAAACAGCCCCACATCGGCGACCTCGCCAAACTCAGCTCCGAAGAACTGGTAAAACTCCAGCTCCATCCAAACGAATGGTTCGCCCGCCACGCCCGTCTCGAACTCGCGACCCGCGCCGCTACTCTTAATCGTAATCTTACTCCTACTCTCTCTCTCGCCCCCGCCGTCCACCAACTCCGTCAACTTTTCGACACCGATCCCGATCCCATCCACCGACTCCGCGCCCTCTGGTCTCTGTACGTGATTGGCGCCGCCGATCAGGATTTCCTCGACGCTCAACTGACGAACGCAAACGAGCACATCCGTGCCTGGGTCATCCGCTTGCTCACCGATTCCTGGCCGTTGGATACAGTCATGAGCCAACGTCCCGGCGGGCGCGAAGAGGCCGCCGAGGCCCACACCTCGAGCGCGCTTTACGGGCGGCTTGTCCAGTTGGCGACGCGCGATCCTTCCGGTCTCGTCCGCCTCGTGCTTGCTTCGACGTTGCAGCGCCTGCCTGTTTCCGAACGCCGGTTTCTGGCCAGCGGGCTCGTCTCGCATCCTGAGGACGCCCACGACCACAACCTGCCTTTGCTGATCTGGTATGGCTTGATCCCCGTCGCCGAGAGCGATCCTGCCTCACTCGCGTTTCTCAGCGCCCATTGCGAGCTTCCAGCGACGCGAAGGTTTATCGCGCGCCGTTTGGCCGAAGACATCGACAAGAGCCCGAAACCACTCGACACCCTCCTGGGGCTCTCCGCCGCCAAATCCGATGCCTTTCGCCGGGATATTCTCGATGGAATGACCGACGCGCTGACCGGCTGGCGCAAAGCCAAAAAGCTCGAGGCATGGGATTCCTTTGCCGAAAAGCTTGCGTTGAATAATGATCCAGCGCTTCGCGAACGCGTCCGCAATTTAAGCGTCCTCTTCGGCGATGGCCGCGCGCTGGACGACGTCATGAAGATCGCTCTCGACCAAAACGCGAACCTCGCCGTCCGCAAATCCGCGCTTCAGACGTTGATTGATAACAGGCCAGATGACCTGCGCGACATTTGCGAGCGCCTTCTCGGCACCCAGTTTCTTAATTCCGTCGCGGCCCGCGGTCTCGCCGGCTTCGATGATCCGGCCGTTGGCCAAAAGTTAGTGCGCGCTTACCGCAGCTTCCACCTCTCGGAGCGTCCGCAACTCCTCGCCGTGCTCGTCTCGCGGGCGACGTTCGCCAATGCGCTGCTCGATGCCGTGGCCGAAGGTCGGATTCCCCGCGCGGACCTGTCGCCATTCCACGTCCGCCAAATTCGCAGCCTCGCAAATCTCGGGCTCAACCAGCGCGTCGGCGAAGTTTGGGGCGAGCTGCATGAAAGCTCCGGCCAGAATCAGGAACTCATCGCCAAATGGAAGAAGCAGTTCACGCCGGCCACGCTCGAAAAAGCGGACCTCAGCCAGGGCCGTTTTATTTTCAATCTCGCCTGCTCTGCCTGCCACACCCTTTATGGTGAAGGCGGCAAAGTCGGTCCCGATCTGAGCGGCGCAGGCCGCAACAATATCGATTACCTGCTCGAAAACATCCTCGATCCGAGCGCCGTCGTCAGCGCCGACTTCCGCATGTCGGTCCTGAAACTTAAAGATGGCCGCGTTCTGAACGGAATCATCGCCGCCAAAACCGAGCGCACCGTCACTCTCAAGACCATGACCGAAGTCCTGACGATCGAACGCGCGGAAGTGGAAAGCGCTCAAGCATCCACCCTGTCATTAATGCCCGAAGGCCTGCTCCAGGCGCTCACCTTGGAACAAGCGCGCGATCTGATTGGTTACCTCATGCACCAAACTCAAGTGCCGCTTCCTACCGCGACCAAGACTGCTTTGAAATGACGAAAGCAGAAATGAAGAACGGGGTTTGACCCCCGAGGACTGACCTGCTCGCTGCGGGCCTTCAGCAGATAAGGCCCAAACGAAAGGCGAAATTTTTAAAGCTTCTGCCGAGTCGCGCCGATAGGCACCGTAACTTTTACGGTTTTAGACGATGTCGTTTGCGTCACTGGCCTTTTTCTTGTTCCTGCCCCTGGTCTTCTGCGTCCATTGGCTGGCTTCCAACAGGAAATGGCAAAACGGGGTCCTTTTGGCGGCTGCCTACGTATTCTATGGCTGGTGGGATTGGCGGTTTTGCTTTCTCATGATGGCTTCTTCGTTAATTGATTACTTCGCCGGTCTTTGGATCGACGTCGAAACCGATCAAGGCAGGCGGAAGAAGATCATGGTTGTCGCGCTGAGCGGGAATCTGCTGATTCTTGGGTTCTTCAAGTATTTTAAATTTTTCGTCGAAAGCTTTATCGAGTCCTGCGGAAATCTTGGTATCCATCTTCCCGCCTGGAGCTGGCAAATCGTCCTGCCCGTCGGCGTCAGCTTCTACACCTTTCAGAGCATGAGCTACACGATCGATGTCTATCTCGGACGATGTCGTGCTTCGAGAAGCGTTTTTGACTATTTGACTTTCGTTTCATTCTTTCCTCAACTTCTCGCCGGCCCAATCGAGCGAGCGACCGCATTGTTGCCGCAGTTTCAGCACATCCGCGTTTTCTCCTCGGGGGCCGCTTCCGAGGGCTGCCGATTCATTATTTGGGGACTAGCCAAAAAAATGTTGGTCGCCGACCCTCTTGCCGAAATTGCAAACATCGCCTATGGCTTTTCCGCTCGCTCGAGCGCAGCCCAGCTTTTCCTCGGTTCGATCTGCTTTGCCTTCCAAATCTACTGCGATTTTTCGGCGTATTCCGATATCGCCGTCGGCACTGCCCGGCTCTTTGGCATTCAGCTCATGCGCAATTTTGCCTACCCTTACTTCTCACAGAGCATTACGGAGTTTTGGCGGCGCTGGCATATTTCTCTTTCGACCTGGTTTCGCGATTACATTTATATTCCATTAGGTGGAAATCGTGTCTCGAGCGCAAAGCAATATCGTAATTTGTTAATCGTGGCCCTCGTGAGCGGCCTTTGGCATGGGGCGGCCTGGCATTTCATTGTCTGGGGTGCGCTGCACGGGATCTATCTCGTGACCGAGCGCGCCCTGATGAGAAAGGACAATCCTGCTTCCCGTCGCCTGCTTTCGATCGTTGATACAGAATCGCTCGTCCCTGACCTTGCCTCAGTCCTGTGTATGCTGCGCACATTCACCCTCGCCTGCATCGGTTGGGTCTTTTTCCGAGCTCAGACCGTGGGTGACGGACTGAACATCGTTTGGAGAATCACGACCGCGATGTTCCACGCGCGGTTTTATGCCGACGTTTTGCAACTCGTTCAAAGCTGGAGCCCTGCGCTCGCCGCCCTCGGCGCACTTATTCTTATCGAATGGTGGAACCGTAAATCGTGGAATCCTTTCGCAATCGCTCACAAACCATTTCTCTTGCGATGGGCGGCATATACAATGGTCTGCTGGTACCTTCTCCTTTTTGGCACGCATCAAACCGAGGAATTCATTTACTTCCAATTTTGATGAAGAAATTCCTCTTCAAGGCGGCCGCGTTTGTTCTCCTGCAGCTCTCAATCTTTGTTCCGTTTTGGCATCCTGAAATGCCGCACGATAACAACTATTTGGCGGCCACAATCGAGAAACACCACCGGCTGCAAACTACCCCGTCACCGCGTCTAATCTTGATTGGCGGCTCAAATCTCGCCTTCGGGATCAATTCTGACTCTTTGGAACAGGAGTTGGGGTTACCGGTCGTGAACATGGGCCTCACCGCCAACCTTGGTGTTCGGTTTATGCTGAACGAAGCCGAGAGGAAAATTGGGCGTGGCGATATTGTGATTTTGAGTCTTGAACACAACATCCTCGCCGATGCCGGAAGCGAATTGACCGAGGCGCAGATCCTGGAAGTGCGGCCCGCGAGCATGGTCTTTTTTCGAGCTGCCGAATTGAAGCACCTCATTGATCATTACGGTTTATCCATCGTCGGAGGGGTTCTTCGGCGGTCCTTATTGCCCGGTTCTCAGCGCGAATTAGATGATGAGAAATCGGTGTATAAACGGCAATCTTTCAATCCTTCCGGGAGTTTTACGGGACATTATGGAAAAGGTTCTAAACGCGGACCACTTCAGGTTCTTTCGATTCCGAAGATGTCCGCGGACATTCGTGAAAAAATTCAAGAATTTGCGCGGCACTGCCGGGAACGGAACGCGCTCTGCTTTTATACCTGCCCTCCCTATCCAGCCGCGCAACTCAGTCGGGGCCAGTGCGAAATCAACGAAAACCTCGCCCAACTCAAAGAAATCCCAGATCTTATTGTGCTCGACTCGCCCTGCGACCACGCCTACCCGCCCGAATTATTTTACGACACTTGCTATCACCTCACCGAGCAAGGGGCTTATGAACGAACCCGGACTTTAGCGCTCGAATTGCGCTCCTTCCTGAATTCGAGACGTTGATTTTTCGCTCCTCCCAGCGTCCGGCGCTGAAGTAATGAGGCGACGAGCCTGAACGACTGGGGGCATTTGTTGACAAGAACGGCTTCATGGTGTTACACGTCGTGTATGACGGAAACGATCACTGTCCGATTAAAACGTCCCAAAGCCGAGCTGCTTAAAAAATCTGGTGGCAATTTGAATCGATGGATCAATGGATTGATCGATCAGGCACTGGATCAACCTGCTCCCGATTGGGATGCGCATTTTTCGCGTCCGCGCCGTAAATTCCTTTACAGGGCAGACGAGGTTCGCAGAGCCGGACGATGATCTTCGCGGATACGAATTGGCTGGAGGCGCTTTATTTCGAATCGCCGAATCCGGAACAACAGCTCCGCGAAGCCACGGTGCAACGGTTCATGCGAAAGCAGGGCGGCCAATTGGCAATTTCGCATGTGGTTTATCTGGAGGTCCGCAATGTCTTTTCGAGAATCTCCGGAGAGGCCGAGCCCGAAGAGTGGCGCCGATTCGTGGCCGACTTCAACGGGCTGATTTATCTCGACCCAATGAATTGGGACTTCGTTCGGCGGGATGCGTTTGCTCTCTTCGCAAAGTATGCACATCGCACAACGCTTGGTACTTTGGATGTGGCCATTGTAGCTTCCGCGAAGTTGTCGGGCGCTACTCAATTGCTCTCGTTTGATCGCGTACTGAAAGCCGTTGCGGTGGCTGAAGAATTGCTGATTTTCCCTCCACTCGACGCCGAAGGCAGAGGGCTTTTAGCAAAGCTTAGAGAACGTTCAAGGTAAGAGCCCACGTCCTTCATGTGCACGTGATACAGTTTCTCACGCCGCCTTCTTCAGCTTCCGCTTCGGATGATGTTTCGCATGCAAAGCGGGCGTTTTCTTTTTCGATTCCGCCAGGCTCTTTTGCAGTACGGCCACCAGGTCAACCACGTTTGTCGCCGCTCGGGGCTTGGCTTTCGGTCCTGGAATTTCCTTCCCGTCCTGGGCTGCTTTTTCTTCGATGAGTTTAATCAATTTCTTCCGATACTCATCGTGAAATTCCTTTGCGTCCCATTTGTCAGACATGGTCTCGACGAGCGACTTCGCCATGTCCATTTCCTTCTTTCCCAGTCTTTCGTCGCGCGGCAGATCCAGCCCCTCGGGCTCAAGGACTTCATCCGGAAAATGCATCAGTTCCAGAACCAGGGCGTTCGATTTCGGCTTCACCGCCGCGAGATGCTGCCGTGTTTTCAAAACCACACGCGCGATCCCGACCTTCCCAGTCTCCTTCAGCGTCTCGCGCAAAAGCGCATAGGCTTTTTTCCCGCCTTTCTGCGGCTCCAGATAATAGGGCGTATCAAAAAACATCGGATCGATCTCCGTTAATTCGACGAACTCGGTGATGTCGATCGACTGCGTCGCCTCGGGCATCGCTTTTTCGAAGTCCGCATCCGTGATGACCACGAAATGTCCTTTCTCGTATTCGTAGCCCTTCACGATTTTCTCCCACGGCACTTCCTCCCCGTCTGCCTCGGCGACGCGATTGTAACGAATCGGACTCAGATCCTCCCCGCGCAACTGGCGGAACGAAACGGTTTTCTGGCGCGTGGCGGGAT
>DASYTB010000668.1:0-5329 GCA_036002705.1 Verrucomicrobiia bacterium | reverse complement strand
TCAAGCCGAGAAAGGATTTCAGAAGGCGAAAGATATCAAACAGGTGTTTGCCGACCGCGGAATGACTCTCGACGGGATCAGCGCGCATTGTCCTTTTTGGGTTCATACCACGGCCTGGACGGGCAGCCCGACCATCCGTCCTTTTCTTCCAGCCGATGTGGCGAAGAAGAGCGAGAATGAAATCGAAAAATGGGCGGAGAGTTACTTGCTCAAGCTGATGGACCTGTGCGCGGAGCTCGGCGTGAAAATCGTGCCAATGTTTTGGGGCGCCGCTTTCGGTTGGGAAATGGCGAGCGGCTATCCGTGGGGTTTCTGGGCGGGTGGCAATTATGATTTACTCAAGGAAGGGCAGGACCGCTTCGTGAAAAAAACAAGCAAGCTGCGCGAGCGCGCCCGTTCCCTCGGCCTTTATCTCGCGCACGAAATCCACCCTGGCACCGCCGCGATGTGTGCCGACGATTTCAATATGCTGGTGAGGGTTTGTGACGGCGACAAAGTGCTCACTGTGAATGCCGACCCATCCCACTGCTGGGAAGGCGAACCGTGGGAAACCCGCTTCCGCAAAGTTGGGGAACGGGTCTATGCCTGCCACGTAAAGAACTTCACCGTCAGGCCCAACATTCCCCTCCGGATGATGGACGGCAATTGGCCGAACCGTGCGATGCAGTTCTGCGATATTGGGACGGGTGACCTGAACATGACCCGCTACGCGGAAATGCTGATCAATGTTGGCTACCCGCAGCGCTATTGCCAGGTGATGGGCACCAAGACTGCTCCGCTCGTGGTTGAAGCTGAAAGCGCTTTTCGCGATCTCGATGCGACAAGCGCCAACGGTGTCGCCTATGTTCGCGACAATCTCTGCTTCCCGCTGGCGGCGGGCTCGTTCGAAGAAGGAATGGGCGCGTAGGTCGCGATTTATTGAGCGGTTTCGCTCTCCAACGCCAGCCACGGCATCACCGCTTCGGGACGGATGCTGAAGGTCATGTCCTGCACTACCCAGTCATTTTCCGCGTGGTAAAGCAGGAATCTGGCGTAGATCGCGCCTCTTTTGAAATTCATGGCGACATAAACAATCCTTGAAGTGCGGGTGATCTCCTTCAATTGAATGACCTCGGAGGATTTGTAATCACCGACCAGCCCGGTCATGTCCTTGAACGCTCGGCTCTTCGCCGCGACCGACGAATCGCCTTCGATCGCTCCGCCGGATTGCCAGGCATCAAAAGCGATTCCCACGCCTCCCCGCTTGTAAAGGTCCAAGCCTTTTTGGATAATCGCCGGCATTGGAAGCGACGGTTCCGCCGCTGGGGTTGTCGTGGTGCACAGCGCAACCAGGCCGAAAAAGGAAATCAATCCCGCGGTTAATTTTTTGCTCATATATCTTTGTTCCTTTCTTTTTTGACGCTGGTCATTGTAGCCCGCTTCCTTACACTCGCCGTCGTGTCCATCGCCTGGGAGAAAATTCCGATTTTCGCGGGGCTCAAACCCGAGGCGCTCAGTTTTCTGACCAGCAAGTCAAAGGACCTTTCCTCCCAAGCCGGCGAAATGATTGTTCATGAAGGGGAGGTGGGCAATAAAATGTTCCTGATTCGCTCGGGCGAAGTCCGCGTTTGGAAGGGGAAAAAGAGCGCGAATCCGGTCGAAATCGCGCGGCTGACAACTGGCGATTTTTTTGGCGAAATGTGCATTCTCGAAACTTTGCCGCGCGCGGCCAGCGTCGAGGCGGCTATCGATTCCCAGTTGTGCAGCCTTTCCTCGATCGTTTTTTATCAATTTTACCAATCGATGCCCGATCAGTACAGCATTCTCGTGCTGAACATCGCGCGGGATCTCTCGCGCCGCTTGCGCCGACTGGATGAAGCCTTTGCGGCTATGGCGTAGGCAAAACCGACGCCTCGCGCAGATACTCGTTCACCCAGGCCGAATCCTCCGCGCTCAACGGCGGATCGAGGAGGGCTTCATAATCCAGACGATGATAGCAGCCGCGCTCGTGGCACTGATTGATCAATGGCTGCAAGTCCAAAGGAACGTCTTGATCTGCCGGGCGCAAAGGAATCGCGATCACCGGCAGGCGCGCACGCAATGGAATTGGATAGACAATGTTTTCCTTTGGGGTAGCCGCGCGGAAGACACAGACTCCGTACGTCGCGTGCTTGGCTGCAAGCACGTCATTCACCAAAGATGAAAAGATTCGTCCGGCTTTGCGGACGAGGTCGATTTCGACAACATTTACGCCGTCGCGAACGAAGCGGAGGCGTCTGTTCCTGTAATCTTCCCGGCGCGCCGGCTCCCGTTTATTTGTAGGCTGAGTAATTCAATCACGGTTATGAGACGCCCCTTTTCGTCGTGAATCTCAACCCATCGCTCCACTTCGTCATCGACCAGGACGCGAATTGGTCCGGTCGCCGCGACTGGGGGCTCCGTGGCAACCGCGGGAGCGCCGGTTTCCCGAAGCGCCCACCGTTCACGAACTTGAATGTCGGGATACGTTCTTTTTTCCGCCGCCTCGGCTCCAATGCCGACTTCTTCTTCTGCTCCGGCCACCAGGTCTTCGGGTAGTTGCTGCCGCACGGTATCTGAGATGTATGCAATTAACCGTGTATGCGCATCGTGCCAGCGCTGCTCGAAAAACGGGTTCATCCCCGGAAAAGGATTCTTCTTTGTCACATTTGGAGGGTAGCACCCGAAATGAAGCGCAACAAGGCCGCGGGTGCTTGCGGGTCATTGCAAGCCGGTGCCGAAGTTCATTCCGCCAGGACCAGAAGTGTCCTCCGTCGGAAACCAGAAAATTTTTGTTTTTTCCATCGCATCCGCATCCTTCTGCAGCGGCTTTTCCAGATGCATGTCGGCCATCACGAGATTGCCTCGTTTGCCGTGCCGAAGCGCGAGCGAATGGGAGGCAAAGGTTGGACCGACTTCGCCGCTGTAATCGTTGGTGGCGAGATAGGCCTCCATGAAGAGAAGCGTCTTATTCGGATTTCTGAATTGCGCCGAGTCGATCGAGTGGCACATCCCGCAACTGATGGCATAGCTATAATCACGCTTGAAGTTGCCGCCGGGAGACCCGCGACCGGCCGTCACGGCCGAAGTAGCCCAGGCCGGACGCCGTTTCGAAGCGAGTTCCAGATCGTCTGTCGGACACATATATGATTTGCGCGCTCCCACGTAGGGGTAGAGTTTTCCCGTCGTGAGATCACCCGGTTTGATATAGAGCCACGTCTGGAAATTCGGCATGCGGCCATTTTGATCGAGCGAATAGGTCGTGGCCGCCACCGCCATTTGACGCAGGTTATTGATGCAGCTAGTACTTCTCGAAGCTTCAACGCCTCGCGCTAAAGCCGGTAAGAGCAAACTGGCCAGGATGGCGATGATCGCGATGACAACCAGTAGTTCAATCAGAGTAAATGCCGAAAGCAGAGAAGTCCCGGTCGCGAACCGCTTTTTTGCGAAGCGCATAATTGTTGCTGGTTCGCGCAATTTGAACGCAAGGTGCATCGGGTGTCCAGAGCCATTCGGCGGGCTTTGCTGTGCGTCTGCATGCACAGCGGTGAGTAAAACGCTGGTGACTGCTTAATGAAACCATTCGACGGCGATATTGTCCAAAATCATTGAACCCGAGCTGTTTTTAGAACGATTGGCCAAAATGAAGGTCTCCATTGTCATACCCGCCTTTAACGAAGAAAAGCTGATCGCCCGCTCGTTGCAGGCCGTTCGCGAGGCGAGTGACGCCTTTGTCGCGCGTGGCTGGGAATGGGAAGTGGTGGTCTGCGACAACAATTCGACGGATCGCACGAGAGAAATCGCCGCAGGCGCCTGCGCCCGGGTCGTCTTTGAACCGATTAATCAAATATCCCGTTCGCGCAATAAGGGCGGGTTTGCCGCGACGGGGGATTGGCTTGTGTTCATTGACGCGGATTCCTTCCCGAGCCGTCGGTTGTTCGAACGGACGGCCGAGGAAATCTCGAAACCAGACTGTGCAGGGGGAGGATGTCTGGTGCGCCTTGACGAGGCTCGCGCGCTGGCGAACATGTTCGTCGGCCTCTGGAGCACACTGAGCCGAATGATGCGATGGGCGGCTGGGTCTTACATATTTTGCCAGGCGGAGATTTTCCGGGAATTGGGTGGCTTCAGCGAGAAGCTTTTCGTGAGCGAAGAGATCGAGTTCAGTCAGCGCCTCAAGAAAGCGGCGCGCGAGAAGCGGCGCCGAGTCGTGATTATTACCGACGAACGCCTTGTGACCTCCGCGCGGAAAATGCACTTGTACAAACCGCGCGAGCATGCGCGTTTTATGCTGAAGGCGTTCCTCTTTCCGCGCCGTGTTTTAGTCGATCGCACCGAATGCGCGCCCTGGTATGATGGGAGGAGATGACTCCAGTCAGGTCGGGAGCGCGTGGGTTTGTTTGCGCAGAGGTGGCTTCACGACTTTATTAATTGCAGGTTGATGAAAGTTGCGGTTCTACTTTCCGGCGGCGTCGATAGCTCGGTTGCCCTGCGCCAGGTCAAGGAGTCGGGATCGCACGAGATTACCGCATTTTACTTGAAAATCTGGCTGGAAGACGAGCTGGCTTTTCTTGGCGATTGTCCCTGGGAAGATGATTTGAAATATGCTCGCGCCGTTTGCGAGCAAGCGGGGGTTCCCCTGCGCGTCGTGCCGCTTCAGACCGAATACCAGGACCGAATCGTCTCTCACGTGATCGCGGAATTGAAGGCAGGGCGGACCCCCAGCCCGGACATTCTGTGCAATGAATGGATCAAGTTCGGGCTGTTCCTCGATAAGATCGAGCCTGGTTTCGATAAGATCGTCTCCGGCCACTACGCGCAAGTTGAGCAGCGCGGCGATCTTTTTTATTTGAAGCGTTCACCTGATCCGGTGAAGGATCAAACCTACTTCCTTTCGCGGTTAAGCCAGGCGCAACTCGGGCGGATTTTGTTTCCGATTGGCCACCTTACGAAAAAGCAGGTTCGAGAACAAGCCCGCGAGCTGCAGTTGCCAAACATGGAACGACGCGACAGCCAGGGCATTTGTTTTCTCGGAAAGATCAAGTATCCGGAATTTGTTCGTTTTCATCTGGGCGAACGGAAGGGGGACATCGTTGACATTGCGACCGGCGAAAAACTCGCGGAACATAAAGGAGTCTGGTTCCACACGGTTGGCCAGCGCAAAGGTCTGGGGATGGGGGGCGGCCCGTGGTACGTCGTGAAAAAAGATATTCAAAGCAATAGCGTTTTTGTCGCGCATTCAGAGGCCTACCGCACTTACGCGCGCGATGACTTCATCATCGCGAACGCGCATTGGATTTGCGGTCCGCCAGCGAAAGCAGCCCTGCAAACG
>DASYTB010000667.1:0-1631 GCA_036002705.1 Verrucomicrobiia bacterium | reverse complement strand
CATCGCAGGCGCGGAAGAAGCCATTCGAAAACTTCGCGAATTTGGCTATCGGCTCGCCGCCACCACGGGCTTCGACCGCGAGATTGTCGTGCCGATCTTTCGCCGTCTAGGTTGGGCAAAATATTTCGTGGCAGTCGTCGCGAGCAATGACGTCTCTCGCGGCAGACCCGCGCCTTACATGCTCTTTCACGCGATGGAAACGGCGCAAGTAGACAGCGTCGCCGCAGTCATGGCAGTGGGAGACACGCCGCTCGACCTGCAGGCAGCGAATAATGCGGGCCTGCGTGGGATGGTCGGAGTGCTCTCCGGCGCTGGCAGCGAAGAGCAACTGCGCCGCGAACCGCATACTCACCGCCTCGCCAGCGTGGCGAGCTTACCCGCTCTACTCGGGCCGAAGCACTGAATCTTACGCGGCGGGCTTGGCGGCTTTTTCGGCTTTACGCGCGGCAATTTCGGCTTGCAACACGCGATTCTTGGCGCGGCGGTTGATTTTCTGTTTGCGAATACGGTGGAATCGAGCGGTATCGCCACATGTTTTAGACATGAATTTCTCTTTTCGTGAAACGGTAATTGCCCTGGCGGGGAGCGCTATGGGGTGAAGCGCGCTCATTGGGACACACGCGGTGGGTAAACTGCGCCGCGGTGAATCCGCCGGCGCAGAATGGAAACGCGCCGGCACTCGCATGAGCACCGGCGCTCTGAGCTGATTTTAGGCTAGGCTGACTTGTTCGGCCTGCAGACCTTTCGGTCCGCGCGTAACCACAAACGAAACCCGCGCGCCTTCTTCGAGCGTGCGGTAGCCGCTCGCCTCGATGGCCGAAAAATGTACGAACACATCTTCGCCGTTTTCACGCGCGATAAAGCCAAATCCCTTGCCGGCGTTAAACCACTTCACCGTTCCTGTTTCTTTCATTGAAGTTTTTTCTCTTTTCTAGCGTTGGAATTCCCTGCGGGTTCGATTGAGACGGTCTAGCGAGGTTGTTTCGTTGAGGTTCAAGCGGACGTACTGGGTTTCAAAAGCTAGAGAGAGGATAGCACAGAACCAAAAACAGTGCAAGCCCTTAATTGTCTGCCATTTCCCCGCCCTCGGGCGTAAACTGGCGTCTGGATGAAGACCGTCGGGTTAATAGGATACGGTTTGGCGGGTGCAGTGTTCCATGCGCCGCTGATCCGCTCGGTTTCGGGCCTGAAACTGGCCAAAATCGTGACTACTCGCCAGGGGCAAGTCGCCAAAGACCTGCCCGGGATGGCGGTCGCGGCGGACATCAAGGACGTGTTTTCCGACCCGGTGATCGACTTGGTGGTGGTCGCCTCGCCTTCCGCCCTGCATTTCGAGCACGCCCGAGCAGCGCTCCTCGCCGGCAAGCATGTGGTGGTCGACAAACCTCTGGCCACCACTTCGCGGGAAGCCAGCGAATTGATCGAATTGGCGGAGGGCCTTGGGCGCGTGCTCTCGGTGTTCCAGAACCGCCGCTGGGACAACGATTTTCTCACCGTTCAGCACGCGATCCAACAAGGCTGGCTGGGAAAGGTGGTCCATTATGAGGCGCACTTTGACCGCTTCCGTCGCGATATCAAAGCCGGATGGCGCGAAGTGCCCGGGCCGGGCGCGGGGATTTTATATGATCTGG
>DASYTB010000666.1:0-6522 GCA_036002705.1 Verrucomicrobiia bacterium | reverse complement strand
AGGGCAAGAAGCGTGAGAAACGGAACGATCAAGACTTGCATATTCTAGGCGGCATCTCTGGGGCGGCGGACAACGATGTCATAGTTCCCGCGGTTTTTCACGATCATATTCGCGGGCAGAATGCCGCGCCAGGAGGTGTTTGGGTAAAGTACGGAGCCGCGGCCGATAATGCTGCCCGGATTGATGACGGAGTTGCAGCCGATATCGGTATGATCGCCCAGGAGGACACCGAATTTGCGCAGGCCCGTATCAAAAGGTATCCCGTCCTTCTCGACTGTCACGTTGCCGGGGACGAGTTTAATGTTCGAGACTTTCACACCCGCGCCGAGATGGGCTTTGTGGCCCAGAATTGAATCACCCACGTAGCTGAAGTGCGGGACTTGCGCGTTGTTGAACATGAGCACGTTTTTGAATTCGCAGGAATTGCCGAGCACGCAATGGTCGCCGACGATGACATCCTCGCGAAGGTAGGCGTTGTGGCGAAGCTGGCAATTGCGCCCGATGATCGCCGGCCCTTTGATCATCACTCCGGCTTCCAAAACAGTGCCTTCGCCAATGAAAACGTTCGGGCCGACATAGGATTCGCCGATACTTTTGTGGTGGAGGCCGGGGCGGACGTGGCGCTCAATATACGAACGAATTGTTTTCAACGCGTCCCAGGCATATTCGCACCCCTCGAAAATGCTGGCATGCTCGGTTTGGCTGAGATCGAACAGGTCTTCCGGCTTGTACATCGCTCGGCTGAAAATAGGAAGAGGGAGGGGCGCGTTCAAGCGCGAATCCGCTCGCCGCGTTTCTCCTCAATTCCCTTGTGCTAGATTGAACCCACAGATGGGATTTTTTCAGCTACTGAAGACCGACAGCTTCTGCAAAGCGCGGCTGGGCCGCATCACCACAACTCGCGGCGTCATCGACACGCCGCAATTCATGCCGGTGGGAACGCAGGCGAGCGTGAAAGCGATTGACCCGCGCGAGCTGCTCGAGATGGGGACACAGATCATCCTCGGGAATACTTATCATCTCAGTATCCGACCGGGGCTCGAGATTATCCAGGCGGCGGGTGGGCTGCATCGGTTTATGAATTGGGGTTTGCCCATCCTGACGGACAGCGGCGGATTTCAGGTGTTCAGCCTGGCGAAAATTCGGAAGGTTCGCGCGCACGGGGTGGAATTTCGGTCGCATTTGGATGGTTCGCTTCTATTTTTAGGGCCGCGGGAAGCCATGGAAGTGCAGCGTATCCTTGGTTCGGATATCGCGATGGTCTTTGATGAATGCCCGGCGCACAACTGCAGCGCGCAAGACGCGACGGATGCGGTGGAGCGCACGATTCTTTGGGCGAAGGCCTGCCGGGAGCAGCCGCGCGCTCCGAGGCAATTCGTCTTTGGGATTGTGCAGGGCGGAACGAACGCACAGTTGCGGGAGAATTGTGCGCGTGAACTGGTGGCCCTGGATTTTGATGGCTACGCGATTGGCGGGGTGAGCGTGGGCGAACCGGAACCGGAGATGATGCATGCGGTCGAACTGGCGGAGCCGTTCCTGCCTGCCGAGAAGCCGCGCTATGCGATGGGACTCGGCACGCCGGCGCAGATGGTGGAGCTGGTGGCGCGGGGTGTGGATATGTTCGACTGCGTTTTGCCGACGCGGGTGGCACGAAATGGCACCGCGTTCACGTATAAAGGCACGGTGAGCATTAAAGCCGGTTTCAATAAGGCAGATTTTCGGCCCATCGAAGAAGGTTGCGAATGTTTTGCCTGCCGAAATTTCACGCGCGCCTACCTGCGGCACTTGCTCAATGTGGATGAGATCCTCGGTCTGCGAATGTTGAGCGTTCACAATAGCTACATCTACATGAAATTAATGGGAGACATCCGCCGGCACCTCGGGCAGGGCACGTTCGCGGAATTTCGGGAGATGTTCGCCCGCACTTACATTCCGACGCAGAAGGTGCTGGCGGGCCGGAAGAGGCACGCTCTCGCAAGCACCCCACACTCGCTCTTCGATGCGGCAGGCGAGGCGAGTGGGGCGGCGTCCGGCGAAGATCCTCTTTAGCTTCGGGGCGTCTGTGCCGATAGGATCAACGGGTTGCTCGCGAAGAGTAGCCTTCCAAAAGTTGCAAGCCGTCTCCGCAAGGGGGCGGCCTTTTGCATTTCACCAAACCTCGACTGGACCTTTGGGAACCGGAATGGCGGTTCGTTGCGCGGCCGCCGGGTCCATAAAGGAAGCAACGAGAGGTCCGGGACGATAGTTCGGTTTCAATTCGCCGTCAGGATCGAGGAAGGGTTCGCGCCAGGCGAGGTAATCCTGGAGAATCTTTTGAAATTCGGCGCGGCTGGAGATGGTCACCACGCGTTTGTTAAAAACATTAGCGGGGCCGAAGCGCTTCGAGTACCACGGCGCGACCTTGCGGAACATGCGGCAGCCGTGCTCTTCGCCAAAAACTTCGATCATCAGATCGAGGTGCCGGCACATGACGCGCACCCGTTCGGCAAAACCGGGATCCGGCAAGAGTTCGCCCGTGCGCAGATAATGCGCGGTGTGGACGAAAATCCAGGGATTGTAAAACGCGCCGCGGCCAATGCTCACGCCCGCGCAACCGGTTTCCTCGAACATCATTTTCGCGGCTTGAGGCGTGGTAATATCGCCGTTGCCAATCACTGGAATGCTCCGAACGGCCTCCACCACCTTGCGAATGCCCGCCAGATTAATCGTTCCGCCGAAACCCTGCTCGCGGGTGCGCCCATGGATAAAAACCGCGGCTACACCGGCGTCTTCTAGGGCACGAGCCAAATCGGGCGCCGTGATATTTTCATCGTCCCAGCCCAGGCGCATCTTGGCGGTAACAGGGATCTTGAGGGCGTTGACCATTCCGTGAACGAGCGCGGCGGTTTTGTCGAGTTCCGTCATCATGGCGGAGCCACCTCCCACACGACACACTTTGCGCACCGGGCAGCCCATATTGATATCGACGGATGAAATACCGACGGCCTCGAGGTAGAGCGCGGCATCGCGCATTTCTTCCGGGACTGAGCCAAACAGTTGCACGGCGAGGGGACGATCCGCGTCGTTTGTCTCAATCAGTTTGAAAGCCTTGGGATTTTTCTCGAGGAGCGAACGGGCGTTGACCAGATCGGTTGTGGCCAGATCGAGTCCGCCGATCTCGCGAATGGTTAAACGGAAGGGCAGGTTAGTATAACCCGCCAGCGGCGAGAGAAACAGATTCGATTTCAGTTCTAGTTTTCCCAGAGAAAACATGCGCGCGCTTAAGATAGTGCGTTTCAGAGAATTTTCGATATTATCAATCGTGGAGTTCGTTCCTGACAGCTCTCGCGGAAAAGCCGTTTGAGGTGCTCGGCTGCTACGCATTATTGCCAATCGCGCGCGCGAGAACTATGGTCCCTTTCCCGGAGTTGGGATTTTCCAGATGATTACGGAGGAAACAATCAAACGTGCGCTGCAGACGGTCAAGTATCCTGGTTTTTCGCGCGACATCATTTCGTTTGGCCTGGTGAAGCGCATCTCGGTGAATGGAGATGCCGCGAGCGTGGATATGGAACTGAACTCCAGCAATCGGGAGGTCGCGCAGCAGATCAAAGCAGAAGCGGAAGGGGCGATTCGTTCGATTCCGGGTCTGAATCACGTCTTCATTGGTCTGAAGCTGCCGACGGCGGCGCCCGGGCAACCGCAGAGCGCTCAGCCCGGAGGTCCGTGGACGGGGCAGACCCGGATGGCGGGAGTCAAACACGTTGTGGCCGTGGCCAGCGGGAAGGGCGGCGTCGGCAAATCGACGGTTTCGGTGAATCTTTCCTGCGCGCTGAAAAACCTCGGCGCAACCGTGGGCTTGCTCGACTGCGATATTTATGGCCCGAGCATCCCTCTCATGATGGGCGTGCATGAAAAGCCGACCGTCAGCGACGATGAAAAGCTCGTTCCTCCCGAGCATTATGGGGTGAAACTCATGAGCATGGGCTTTCTCGTCGAAGGAGACAATCCGGTCATTTGGCGCGGGCCGATGATTCAGAAGACCATTCAGCAGTTCATCACGAGTGTCGCGTGGGGCGAGTTGGACTATCTCCTGGTTGATCTTCCGCCTGGGACCGGAGATGCCCAGCTTTCTCTTTGCCAGACAGTTCCGTTGGAAGGCGGCGTGATCGTCACGACGCCGCAGGAAGCTTCGCTGGGCGTAGTGCGGAAAGGGATAGGCATGTTTATTAAGGTCAATGTCCCGATTCTCGGAATCGTTGAGAACATGAGTTACTTCACCACCCCGAACGGCGAACGGGTCGAGATTTTTGGCCACGGCGGCGGCCACATCGAAGCGGCGAGGCAGGGCGTTCCGTTTCTGGGGGAGATTCCAATTTTTACGGAGATCCGGGAGGGCGGCGACGTAGGTGTGCCGGTGACGGTGAGCAATCCGAACAGTCCGCCCGGCCAGGCGTTCATCGACATCGCCAAAACATTGCAGAAGCAACTGGGCTGACGTAATCTCGCTCTATGAGCGAACAACCAATCGCCGCCGCCTCGGCTGTCACCGAACAGGAAATCTGGGACCAGCTTCGAAACTGTTACGATCCAGAGATTCCTTTGAACATCGTCGATCTCGGATTGATTTACGACGTGGCGATCGACGGTCCAAAGATCGATGTAAAAATGACTCTCACGGCGCCGGGGTGCCATATGGGAGGGCAGATCGCGGCGGATGTGCAATCGAAGCTGCTTTCCTTGGATCAGGTGGAAGAAGCCAACGTCGAATTGGTGTGGGATCCGCCCTGGCACCAAAGCATGATTTCCGCCGATGGGCGCCGAAAATTGGGCCTGGATGCGCAGTAGGCACGTTGTACAGGTTTCCACTAAGTTGCGTTCCCTACCAAACCTCATTGTGATAATTCGCCGCGTGAATAACGTATTCGCAGGGAATGCGCCCGCGGGGAGAAATCCGCAGGGGCTTTAGGGAAAGAATCCCCTCGGCTCCGTGTCCGGGGGATTTTTTTTGCCCAGAAGGAGCGCAAGTGCATCGTCCAGTTTAGCGGCGGCGGCGCGAAAAGATTCAGCGTTCGGCTTTAGGTCGTTAAGATAGGACAACCGAATCACCTCGATGGGCCTCACAAGTTCGATCAGGTCCTCGTAATTCGTCCGGGCCGAAAAATCAGGTTCTTTCTCCGCGATCAAAGCGATCCTGGTTTCCATTGGCGGTCGAGAAGCAAGCGCGGCCAGAACGAGAAGGACCTGATTTAACACTCCCAATCTGTTCCGCGCCACGACGACGACCTCCGCACGCAATTGCTCGATTAAGTCGAGCGCGGTGAAGCGCTCGCCGAGCGGGCTGAGCAAGCCCCCAGCGCCTTCGACGAGCAACAGTTCACATTTTTGGCTTTGCTGAAGCAACCACTCCAGAAGAGGTTCCTTTCCTAATTGGTCCCCAGCGCGCCTGGCCACGCTCCATGGCGCAAGGGGCAGGTCGAAATGGGCAAAATTGATTTCAGAGGCGCCCTGCAATTCCCGAAAAATTGCTTCGTCGCCTCGGTCACCGGACGAAAGCGGTTTCAGGGCACGAACCGGTCCTTCCCTGGTCAGAGCATGCGCGAGAAGAAGAGCGGTGACGGTGGTCTTGCCGACGGCTGTGTCTGTTCCGGTAACAAAGAGAATCCTGCTCACAGGTTTGAGGCGCGGTGAGCCGTGTTCGGCAAATTGCATTGGGCTTTGAGGGTCCGTTTCATGTTCCGCTTCGAACAACGTAGCAACCGTGTTGGATGCAAAGCAATTGCGTTCGCGCGAGTTGGTCAGTGCCGGGCGGGAACGAGCCTCTTCGCGAGATTAGCACCGTCAGGATGCGGGTTTAAGTTGTGTGCCGCGCACGCGAAGGCCATCGCGCAAAAACCGAAGAAGGCGAATATGGCGATCTCGGTCAGAGATTGGGTGGCGTGAAAAATAGATCACTTGTGCTGGTAGCGCGCGACGAGCACGCCGGCAATCGCGCCGCTCAAGTGGCCTTCCCACGAGATGAAGCCGGGTTGCGGAAGCGCGCCGTAAAAGATGCCGCCGTAACAGAAGAGGATTAAAATCGCCCAGAGCGCGGAATTCCAGGTCCGCAACCACCACGCCGCCGCGATCAGGTAGGTGACGAGTCCGTAAATGATGCTACTTGCCCCGATGTGAATCGACGGCCGTCCAATCATCCAGGTCCCGAGGCCGCTGGCGAGCCAAATGGTGGTGAAAGTAAGGACCGGCTGATATTCGCGATGCAGGAACAGGATGACGAGGAGAAGAAAGAGTGAAGTGGAATTCGCGATCAAATGCACCTCGTTGTAATGCAGCAACGGGCTGAAAATGATCCCGATCAAACCCCAACCCGTGCGCGGAATGATCCCGAAATAGTTCAGCCGCCCGCCAAGAAAACGGTTCACATAAAACATCGCGAACAGCACGAGCACGATACTCGCGCTGATCTCGAGTGCGTCGGCCAAACTGCGTTTCGATTTTTTCCCCATTCCGCGGCTGGAGTTTCTCACGACCCGCGCTTCCTTG
>DASYTB010000665.1:0-4006 GCA_036002705.1 Verrucomicrobiia bacterium | reverse complement strand
TTCCACCGGACCTGGGCTTTTTCGGCGCGGGCTCGGGCGTGTGGGAAAAATCACGTTTGGCCTCGTAGGCTTTTAAGGAACGATCACCGACGCCGCGCATCCGCGGGCGGGACTCGAGCGGGTCTGGATTCTGAACCGGTTTGATGCTGCCAATGGCTTTCTCGAATTGTGCCGGGATTTTCTGTTTCAGTTTCAGGATGGGCTCGAAAAGATCACCTCTTTCCTCGAGCCGCTTTAGCGCGGCCTTTGGGTCCCGGTAAAAAGCCGAGGCATCCTCTTGCTGGCCGGCGCGCTCGACTTCGTCCCATGTAAAGGGCATCGAAACAAACGGAAGTGTTTTCTTCGCGCGTAGTGAATAGACGCAAACGGTTGTTTTAAAATCCGAGTTCTGGCTCCAATCAATGAAGACTTTTCCGCCGCGAAGGGCTTTTGCCATGTCGGCCTCGACACGGTCGGGATGCTGTTTTTCGAGTAACTCGGCGATGGCTTTGGCGAAGGGCCGGGTCTTTTCGTAAGTAATGGTCGTGTTGAGGGGAACGTAGAGCTGGAGGCCTTTCGAGCCAGAGGACTTCACGAAACATTGCAGATCGAATTGCCCGAGCAGGTCGCGAATCCAAATGCTGACCTGCGCGCAATCGAGGATGTCCGCCGGTTCGCCAGGATCGAGATCAAAAACGACCGAAGTGGGGCGATCGGCGTGTGGCAGGCGGGCAAGGAAAACGTGCATTTCGAGACTGGCCAGGTTTGCCGCCCAAACGAGGGAGGCGACATCATTGATCATGACGTAGTGGATATCTCCTGCGCGGCCGCGACGGGGGACGGTGGCGGTCTGGACCCATTCCGGTGTGTGCGATGGCGCTTCTTTTTCGTAAAAGTGTTCCCCCGTGACCCCGTCGGGATAGCGTTTCAACGTGAGCGGACGATCTTTGAGATGCGGCAGGATGTACTTCCCCGCTTTGATGTAGTAATCGATCACGTCCGCCTTGGTGAAGTGAGTCGCCGGATACATGATCTTATCGAGGTTGGAAACTTGCAAGGTGCGGCCATCGATCTCCAAGGCGGTTTTCTTCCCCATAGGAGCATTTTCGCACGGCCGAGGAGCAAATGCCAGTTAGGCTCCGCCTTGGAACCCGGGGCGCGGCGAGTTGGGCTGCGCTGACATTTTTTCGGGCGCGTTCGGTTGGTTTTCGGAGCGAACCCGTAAGAGAAACTCTTTCACTATCTTCAGAAGATGATCCGGAGGGAAGGGCTTGAGGAGAAACGCGCATTCGCTAAAGCGCGCCTCACGGCAGAATCCCTCGGCGCTGACAGTTCCAGAGATCAGCACCACAGGCGTTCCTCGGCGCGCGGAACGAAGCTTGCCGATGATCTCGAGTCCAGTCAGCCCCGGCATGTCGTTGTCCGTAATCAGGAGATCATATTCCGCGAGTTCGAGGGCCCGCCAGGCATCACCGCCGTTGGGGACAACTTTTACGCTCAGGCCTTCGCGGGTTAGTGCCATCGAGCAGACGTGGCGAACCTGCGGATCATCGTCCGCGAGGAGAATCATCGCGGCGGACCTTGGTCGCTTGCCGACCAAAGGGCTGGGTTCACTCTCGTGCGGGATGCTCATCCAATTTGTCTGCAGGAGATTTACTTAACGTTCGCGTGCCAAAAGTACTTGCAGGGCAGTTCAACCTGGCCCTTGCCATTGCGGGGACTCCACCCAGCAAACGGCGTACCGGAAGAGGGTGTTCGCGTCTTCCAGGTCGAGCTTCGCCCGGATGTTGGCGCGGTGGACATCCACGGTCTTGGGACTGAGATTTAGGCGGGCGGCGATCTCCTTTGTGCTTCTGCCTTCGCCGATGCATTTGAAAATCTCGAGTTCGCGGTCGCTCAACACCTCCAGTGGTGAAGCCGAAGGAGGCGAGGATCTTTGGGAAACAGACTCGACAATTTTAGCGGTCATCCTGGGACTCAGGTAAACTTCGCCGGCGAGCACTGTCCGAATTGCCTGAACCACCGATTCCGCCCCTGCTTCCTTCATCACATAACCCCGGGCGCCGGCGCGCAGCGCGCGCGCTGCATAAAGATTTTCGTCGTACATCGAGAGCACCAGGATCGGAAGCTTCGGATAAAGCGTGAGCAGATCTTTGATCAGTTCCAATCCGCCTCCGCCCGGAATGGAGAGGTCCATGATGACCAGATCGGGTTCGTTATGTTCGACGTATTGAAGCGCGTCATTGCGCCCCGCGGCCTCGCAGCAGACGACCAGGTCGTGCTGTTTGGCCATCAATTGAATGAGCCCGGCACGAGTGAGCGGATGATCATCAACCATCATTATTTTTTTGCGGTTCTCGCCGCCGGACGAGGATGGACTGAGAAACTTCAGGTTCTGGCCTGATTTCTTGCTGATCGATTTCATCCCATGCCTCTCACTCTGCATTGAACGGTGGTTCCCTGATCGGCAGATGAATCGATTCGAATGGTTGCGCCGATCAGTTCCGCTCGATGTCGAATTAACTTCAACCCCATGCCGGAAGCCGCCTGGTTCGGCACAAAACCTATTCCGTTATCGTGAACCGTCAATTCGCATTCCCCTTCGACGGCCGAGCAATTAATTGTAATCTTCGTCGGGTGCGCATGGCGTAAAGCGTTGTTCACCGCTTCCTGGGCAATTCGATAAAGATGCATGCCCACCTTGATATCTGCCGCGACGGATTGTCCATCGCATCGAAACGAGCAATCGATCTTCGCCATCGAGGTTGTGTTTTGCGCGAGGTCCTCCAAAGCAAGCTTTAGCCCGTCCCTGGCGAAGAACACGGGCGCGAGCCCGTGTGAAAGAGTTCGCGCCTGCCGCGCTGTCTCTCGCAGCTCGCGGCTCATTTGTTCGCATTGGTCAATCAGAAAAGGGGCATGCTGGCGGACTTCCTCCTTCAGCGCGTAGGCAAACAATTCCAGTGCGGTCAGCCTTTGCCCGAGCCCATCGTGCAACTCCTGGCCGATCCGCTCTCGTTCCAAATCGCTGATCGCCAGGAGTTCCTGTTCGAGTTCCTGCCGGTCCGTGATGTCGAGGCCTGTGCCGATGACGTATTCCAGTTGGCCGTTCTCCAGGAATAACACGCTGCTTGACCATTCGATAAGTCGCGGAGTGCCCTCGCGAGTTCGGATAAAGTTCACGTGCTTGCTGATGGAACGGCCATCCTGCAGACGCTCAAAGAGCACCTGGACATGCCCGGCTTCGTCTGGATAAAGAAACAGTTCAAAAAAAGGACGCCCAACGACTTCGTTAAACGGGTATTTCGTGACCGATTCGAAGGCCCGGTTGAAGTGGACGATCTTGCCAGCGTTATCCAGAACGACAATGAGGGCGGCGGTGGTGGTCAGAAGCAGCGAGTTCAGCTCATGTTCTTTTCGTAAGCCTGACTCCGCCTTCTTTCGGTCACTAATATCCCGCATCAGGACAATCGCGCCCCGCAACGTCTTGTTCTGATCGAGATAGGGTGTATAGGTCGCAGCCATCCAGACCGGGTTGCCACTCTTACCGTAGACGAGTTCTTCCACCTGTTGCGATTCGCCAGCGAGGGCTTTGCTAAAGCAGAGTCGTAAGTTGATCCACGCAGCTTCGCCCGCGATCTCTGGAATCGTTCGCCCAACGATATCGTCGCGATCGCGGCCAAACCAGCGCGCGTAGGCCTCATTCGCGAATAAGTAAGTATAATCTTGATCGACGCAGGCGAGCGGGGCCGGAATCGCTTCCAGAATGGACTGGAACTGCTCGCCTCCGGTGGAAACCGGGTTCCGTTCATTAGTTCTGAGCATAGCCATGGACAATCGCCGCGCCTATTTGAATCGAGATTTAACAAGATTCGCAACTCTTATCGTAAACTTTTATCATAAGTTGCCATAAGTTGTGAAGTCTGCTCGAAACTGGCAGGCTAACATTTGAGGGCGTTATCCTTTTGAAATTGGACGATTTCGGTTATCTTGGGCGGTGAAGATTCACCGCCTGTTGCTTCTCGTGCCT
>DASYTB010000664.1:0-4982 GCA_036002705.1 Verrucomicrobiia bacterium | reverse complement strand
AAAGCGCCATCGCCTGGAAATCTCCCGCTCCATCCCCATTCTGCGTAAAACGCTCTCCATCCGCCATGAGATGTCGCATGCTCATGTTTTTGTACGGCATCATGCCCATCACCGTGAGGTCATCCGTGAATGCATACATCGCTTCGAACATATGCATCTGCATTTCCATCTTCTGATGCACCACTGGATACCCATAGTTCTTCAGCACCTCCTCCGGCGTTAAGCTCGTTGTTCCCACTTTGTAACCGGACATCTCCATGTACATGAAATCATAGCCGAACATCACTTCCTTCTTCGGGTGCGTATGGGCTCCAAGCACATTGAGCTGAACGATTTCCATGTTGTACAGCTCCTCAAGGCTTAAACCGGTCAGGTCCGCAACCGGTTTTTGGCTCTCTCTCGCCGCGACGTTAAGAAATCCCTGGGAGGCCGCTCCCGTCAGGAAGGCGGCGAAATAGAGTGGAAATCTGTTCTTCATTAGGCCATCCAATGCTCGCTGGCGAACCGCCGGATTGAGGTAATCACGTTTAGTCGAGTTAATTTAAGAAAGCATTTTCCTCGGGCGGCATGCAAGCTTCGATTTTCGGAAAAGGAAGGCAGCGACGGCATCGGCTTGCCGGTTTTACCGCTTCGCCGCACCAAGCGAGGCGAGATATTGTCGGCAGGCGAGAATTGGATCGAGCGCGGCGCCTTTTCGCAATCGCACCTCGGCGAGGATGGGAGAAACATCAATTTCAAACGCGGTTTTGAGGGTGCGCTCCGCCATGACGACGTCATTTCGATTTTGATGATAGGCCAGGCTTTTTCGATTGATGAGCAGCGCTTTGACATAAGCCCGATGAATTTCAAGGGCGGAGCCGATCAGGTCTTCGACGGGATTTTTGACGTGATGGGATTGGTCGATCATGTAAGCGGGACGGAATCTCCAGTCGGAGCTCTTTAACGCGGGATCGATGGAAGCTTCGAGCAGTTCGTTGAAAATGAGAAAAAGCTGATAAGGTTTGATGGATCCAGAAGACAAATCGTCATCCGCATATTTCGAGTCGTTGAAATGGAACCCGCCGAGACGGCTGGCAGCAATCAAGCGAGCGACAATTTGTTCGATGTTCGTTCCGGGCAGGTGATGGCCGAGATCGACCAGGCACTCCGCCTGTGGCCCGAGTTGCTGACAAGCCATGAGCGCCGTGCCCCAATCGTTAAGTACGGTTGAGTAAAAGGCGGGCTCGAATGGTTTGTACTCGATCAGCAGGCGCCAATTCCCCGGCAGGGTTTCGTAAATATTTTCGAGCGAATCGATCGTTCGATCCAACGAGCGCCGAAGGTTTTGCTGGCCGGGAAAATTCGTCCCGTCGGCGAGCCAAACCACGAGGGAATCGCTGCCCAGCGCTTTGCCCAGCTCGATACACCGGATGTTATGCTCAATGGCCTGCCGACGGACCTCGGGATCGGTATGGGAGAGAGACCCGAACTTGTAGGAGTGTCGCTGCTCTGGCTGATCCTGAAATGTATTCGAGTTCATCGCATCAAACTTCAAATGAAGTTCGCGCGCGAGCTTCCGGACCGCGCCGACTTTCTCGGGCGTGTCCCAGGGAATGTGGAGGGAAATCCTGGGAGTAATCCCGGTGAGATCGTTAACGAGAGCGGTGGCGAAGAGTTTCTGTGCGAGCGAGGACGGTTCATCCCGCGCCGGAAATCTTCCAAAACGCGTGCCCGCTTGCGAAAATCCCCATGAAGGCAGCGCCACCGAAAATCGAGAAGCGGCGCGAACTATTGGCGCGAGCTGTATTCCTCTGCGATCCAGTTGGGCTTCAAGAGATGTGAAGTCGGCGCGATGACCCTCGATCAGACGCGAGTTGAACTCGGCAATGATGCTCCGGTCTATGCGCGTTTCAATTTCGGATTTCCCTGGCATTTCGCCCATTTCAGCTTTCGGATTTATTTCCAAAAGGATCAAATCCCAAAGTCGTATCGGTCGATATTCTCCTTTGTAAAGCGAATCGGTTGAGCCATGATGACTGTCTTTGGATCGTTTGTGCTTAGGCTGATTTTCCCAAAGCCCGGAACATCCATCCCATTATCGATTTTCTTTCCTTCGACCATTAATTTGGCGAGGGCGACCGTCAGGCTGCCGAGAGCGCGCGGATCCCAAAGGTAGAACGATTGCAGCACGCCATCTTTGATATAGGGGCGCATCTTGTTGGGCGTCGAATTTCCAACGACGGCTACTTTGCCGACTTTGCCGGCACGTTTTACGGCTTCGGAGGCGCCCGGGACCGAGTTTGAATCGAAAGCGACGATGCCTTTTAGGTTTGGATAGGCGTTCAGAAGCGTTTGGACTTTTTCGCGCGCAAAATTCTCGTCCTCCTTGGTCACCTCGGTCGCGACCAGCTTCAGCTTCGGATATTTCTCTTTGGCGCGTGCCTCCGCATAGCGGCGCCAGGTGTTTAAGTTGGCGGCGTCGAGGCTGGCAATGGCAATGGCCCATTCACCCTCCTCGCCCATCTGTTTTGCCAGGTCATCAATCAGCGCCTCGCCGAGCGTCTTTTCATCACATTGGTTCACGAAAAGATCGCGCCCGCTCTCCGGCGCGTCACTGTCCCAGGTCAGCACCTTGACTCCGGCGTTTTTGGCCTTTTCAACGAAGCGGGTAATTGTTTTCGGCTGGTTGGGCGCGACGCAGATTGCGTTGACCTGCTGCCGGACCCAGGTGTCGAAAAACTTGTTTTGTTCGGAGCCGCTCGGCTCGGTCGGTCCGTCGTAAATCAGGGTAACGCCCAGTTCTTTCGCCGTTTTCTCCGCGCCCCGTTTGCACGCGTCGAAGTAATCGATATTGATCAGCTTCGGGAGCATCGCGATGACTGGGCTGCCCGCCGGACTGGATGCTGGAGTTGGTGCATTCTGTTGTGGCGCGGAACTCTTGCCGCAGCCGAAAAGTACGGCGAGCAGCAAGGCGCAAAAAACGCGCCCGCACCTTGCGTCGATCAAGTTGGTCATGAGCAAAGAGTAGCCGGTGAGGGGACCGGGCAAAAGAAAATCCGCGTAACTCCTCTGGCCGCGGTAGAGGCGCGTTCCAAAAGTTTAAAGCCGGATGCATGGAATCGGCGGCGAATTCCAAATTCTCGTGCAGAAAGAGCAAAACAAGAGCGCGCAACCTTGACCTGCGCGGGAAAGTTCTTCATGTTTTGAGGAAAGCCGCGATTCCATTGAACTCGCCTTCTCAACTGTTTTGCTCGCGCCGGCACTTCGTCAAGGCAGGCTCGTTCAGCCTCGGCTCGCTGGCGCTGGCGTGGCTTTTGCGCGAAGAGGGCCTTCTCGCTGCCCCGTTGAAACCGCCGATGGGGCCGCAGAGCTTTGATCTCACGCCCAAGACTCCGCCCTTCGTACCGCGCGCCCGGGCGATGATCTCGCTCTTCATGATGGGCGGCCCGAGCCATATTGACCTTTTCGATCCGAAACCGGGGATGGCGAAGTATGATGGGAAGCCATTTCCGGGCGACATTCAGTATGACAACGCGGCGGAGGCGTCCTCGAAGGTTTTTGCGAGTCCCTTTCAATTCGCCCATCACGGCGAATGTGGCATAGAGCTGTCGGAATTGCTGCCCCACCTCGCGACCATGGCGGATGATATCACGCTGATCCGCTCGATGAAAACGGGCGTGAACAATCATCTGCAATCGCTTTACGCGCTGAACACAGGTACTTTCCGCAGCGGCAAGCCATCCCTGGGAAGCTGGCTGTGTTACGCACTCGGCTCCGAAACGCGCGATCTTCCCGCTTATGTAGCCATGACCGACCCGCGCGGTCTGCCGCAATTTGCCAGCCAGCACTGGACGAGTGGTTACCTGCCGTCGATTTATCAGGGAACCCAGGTTCGGGCGAAAGAACCGCGCATCCTGAATCTCGATCCCGCGGAACATCTCCAAGGCGCGGCTCAGCGCCGACAACTCGATTTCATTCAATCAATCAACCGCGATCATTTGGCGCAACATCCTGGTGAGCTTGACCTCGAAGCCAGAATTTCGACTTACGAACTCGCGGGCCGCATGCAGGTCGCCGCCAAAGAGGCCCTCGATATTTCGAAGGAGAGTGACGCGACGAAGAAGCTCTACGGCATTGACCGCGATGAAACGCGCGATTATGGGACACGTTGCCTGATTGCCCGCCGGTTGGTCGAGCGCGGCGTCCGTTTTGTCCAAGTGCTTAATGTCGGGCAGAGCTGGGATCACCACGGCGGGTTAGTTAAAGCGTTGCCGGCCTCATGCCGCGCGGTTGATCAGCCGAGCACAGCTTTGGTGAAGGACCTGAAGGCGTTGGGGTTGCTCGATACGACCGTCGTCCATTGGGGCGGAGAGATGGGCCGCTTGCCCGTCCTGCAAAATGACACCGGCCGGGACAAGATGGGACGCGACCACAATACGCACGGCTTCAGCATGTGGCTCGCTGGCGGCGGCTTCAAAGGCGGTTATGCTCACGGCGAAACCGATGAATGGGGCCATAAGGCGGTGAAAGATGTCGTGCATCACTACGATTATCACGCGACCCTTTTGAGCCTCTTCGGCTTTGATCACGAGAAGCTTACTTATCAGCGCAATGGGCAGCTTCTGAGCTTGACCGACAAACAGAACGCCCGCGTCGTTCACGAGTTGCTTGCGTGATTCGGCCAGCCAATGACTATTCCACTCGCCACCCTGGCTATCCTGCTCGCTATGGTTCTTGATAACGACATTCAGGCCGCCGAGGTCACCGGCGTCTGGACCTCCGAATTTGAATCGCCGATTGGCCGAATGAAATACACTTTCGACCTCAAGGCCGACGGCGAGAAGATCGAGGGCAAGGCCACGCGGCTCTTCGAAGGTGAAACTCTTGCAACGAAGCTCACTGAAGGCAGCCTCGAGGGCGACGAGGTTTCTTTTGTGGAGGTCGTGCCCGTGGATGACCGGCGGATTCGGATTGAGTATCGGGGCAAGATCGCAGGGGATGAG
>DASYTB010000663.1:0-4462 GCA_036002705.1 Verrucomicrobiia bacterium | reverse complement strand
GGCTGTCCGCCCGCTTTGAGGAAACGCCCGGTTTCGAGCGCTCCGCCGCCGGAGCCAGCGACGACGATCGGCAAGTTCACGTGCGTGTGCTGGTTACCGTCGGAATTGCCGCAGCCATACACAATCATCGAATTGTGCAGGAGAGAGGTTCCATCGATATCTTTGGTTTCTTCCATTTTCTGGAGGAACCAGGCGAACTGCTTCATGTACCAGAGATCGATCTCGGAAAGCTTCTCAATCATTTCGTTCTTGCCGCGGTGATGTGAGAGATCGTGATGACCTTCGGGAATGCCGATCTCGGGGTATGCGCGATTATTCCCGTCGCCCGCCAGCAGGAAGGTGGCGATGCGGCTGCTGTCGGTTTGGAAGGCGAGGAGCAGCATGCTGTACATGATTTGCATGTGTTCCTGGTAGCTGCGTGGAATTCCAGTCGGAGTATCAACGGCCGGATCCGGCGCGTCCTTGAACTGCTCGGAGCGCTCAATCCGTTTTTCGAGTTCTCGGACGCTGGTCAGGTACTCGTCGAGCTTTTGGCGGTCGTGCGCGGCCAGTTCGTGCTCAAGGGAGCGAGCGTCATCCATGACAAAATCGAGGATGGAATGCTGTTGCGCCTGCCGCAGTTTCAGATTCCGCTGCCGCTCGCCGCGCGAGCCTTCGCCAAAGAGACGTTCGAAGACAAGTCGTGGATTCGGATCAGGAGCCATCGGAACGGTCGGTGAACTCCAGGAAAGATTGTGCTGATAAGCGCAGGAGTAGCCGGAATCACAATTTCCGGAACGGCGCACGGCATCGCAGGTAAGTTCAAGCGAGGGAAAGCGCGTCAGGTGCCCAACATGCTTCGCCACGACTTGGTCGATCGAGACACCAGCGTGAATGTCCGCCCCGGCCGTCTTTTTGACGCGAACCCCGGTGAGAAATGTTCCGTTCGCGCGGGCATGGTCCCCTGCCCCATCTTTGCCGGCCGTCGCGTTGACATGGTCGAGACCAGAGATCACCTGCACTTTGTCGCGCAAGCCATCCAGCGGCTTCATCGTCTTGCTGAACTCGAAATCCTTGCCTTCCCCTGTTGGCCACCAGGCATTCTGCACCGCGCCATTCGGGAAGTACATGAATGCCATGCGAAGGGGCGCGCCAGTGGTGGAAGTGGCGAGGGCATTTTCGGCAGTGACGCTGGCGAAAGAAGAGCGGCGCAAAAGAGATTCCATCGCGGGCAGCGCCATGCAGGCACCCAGGCCGCGCAGGAAACGCCGGCGGTTCAGAATGAATTTCTGGTTCGCAGAGTTCAGGCTCATAAATCGTTAATCCTTCGTCGCAACTCGTTGCGCCGCTGCTTTGTTGGTGTCTGGAGTATTTCGACGCTTTTCGAACGGAGCGGATTCAATCACGCCCGTAATTAACGTCGAAAAGCGACCGTTGTCCTTCTCCAGGCCATCCACGATCCTATCGACAGCTGCCACGTCGTAATACTCCAAACCGCGTCCCAACGCATAAATTAGCAGCTTTTCGGTCAGGCAGCGATAGAAATCGGTATGTCTTTTGGTCGCGAGAATCTTTTTCAATTCTTTGATGTTCGAAAACGTTTCGCCGGTTAAAAGCTTGCCGGCGGGGTCGATCTTTTGGGCGTGTTCCTGGTCGCGCCAGAGACCGAGGGCGTTAAAGTTTTCAAACGCCAGGCCCAGCGGGTCCATCCGGTCATGGCAGGAAGCGCAGAGAGGTTTGGCGCGATGAATTTCAAGGGTTTCGCGCAAGGTCGGCTCGCGGTTCGTGAAACCCTTCTCCGAATCTTCAAGGGGCGGGAGATCGGCGGGCGGTGGCGGCGGCGGAGAGCCCAGGAAATTATCCAGGAGGAAAAGACCCCGTTTGACGGGCGAGGTGCGGGTGGGATTGGAAGTAACGACGAGAACGGAACCTTGAGTGAGCATGCCGCCGCGCGGGCTATCCTCGGGCACGGTCACTTTGCGAAGTTCCTTGCCTTCGACTTCCGGAAGGCCATAGACCTTGGCCAGACGGGCATTGGCGAAGGTATAGTCGCTGTCGAGCATTTCCACAATGCTGCGATCTTCCTTCAGGATATAGGAAAAATACATGCGCGTTTCGTTTTGCATGGCGCGGCGAAGCTCTCCATCCAATTCAACCTTCGGTTGCGCGCCGAAAAAGCGGCGGCGTCCCTCATCTGGCTTGCGCGGTTCGGTATTTTCGCGGGCGAACACCGCGCGCTCGTTGATAGCGATGCCAGCAACGTCGCGGACCTCCAGCCATTGGCCAGTGAAATTATCGACGAACTGTTTCGAGCGTTCATCTTCGAGCATGCGTTTGACTTCGCTCTTCAAATTCTTCCGAAGCTCGCCCTTCCGCGCCAGATCAAAGAGCCGGTCGTCCGGCATGGTTGACCAGAGGAAATAGGAGAGCCGCGAGGCCAGCGCGTATTCATCGACATCGGCGAACTTGGCGTTTTTATCGAGCGTATCTTCGACTCGGAAAAGAAAACGAGGGGTCGCGAGCGTCGCCACCATGGCTTGGGCGATCCCCCGTTCGAAAGTTTTGCCCGGTTCGGAGTAGGTTTGCTCCGCAATTTCGGTTAGGCGCGAGACAATCTTTTCGTCAGCCGGACGCCGAAAGGCTTTCTTTGCAAAACCGGCGAGAATCTCATGAGCATACGCTTTCCGCTCCGCTGCGCCCGCGGGGGGCGTTTCCTTGAAGAAAAAGCGGTCGTAATTCTTCGGTTTGATCCAATATTTTTGATCGAGCGGCCCTGAAATCTTGAGCGTATCGATGTGAAGGTTGACGAAGGTTTTAACCGGCTTCCTCGTGTTTTCCTTTTTGTCGCCGTCTTTGGCCCCAATTTCTTGCTGCGGTTCGGGCTCTTTTTCCTTTTCCTTTAGCGGCTGGATCTCGAAGGCCAGTTGATGGTTCCCGGCTTTCCAGTGTTCCGCGTAGTCGTACTCGAATTTCTTGTTGCTGTCCCAGCCGAACTCCTTTTGCTCTTTTTCCTCGCCGTCGATCCTGAAGGTAACTTTCGCGCGGGCCGGATTGAAATTAAACGAGCCGCGGATGTTCAGGGCCAGGGCGAGTCTGTAATCCCCTTCGTGCTCGATCTTGACCGTGTTCGTCAGCGTCTGTTTTTCATAAAGGCTGATTTGGTCACCGCTTGAATCGGAGCCATCGAATTGTTTTCCCGTAATCGTTTTTTCCGGCATCACTTTCGGAACGGTCGGGACGGCGTCGGTGACGATCTTTTCGGCGGCTTGAAGATACTTCTCGAGGAGCATCGGAGAGATCGTCAGAACGTCCCCGATATTGTCGAAGCCGTAGCCGCTGTCGTCCGGAGGAAATTCTTCCTCGGTATTGAAGTCGATGCCCATCAGGTCACGGATCGTGTTTCGATATTCAACGCGATTGAGACGGCGAATCGTGACCCGGCCGGGATCCGGATTATTGGCATCGATGGAGAAAACGGTGCGCTTGACAAACGTGGCGATGGTTTGAATCTGCTCCGGAGAGGGGTGCGGCTTTTTCTCGGGAGGCATAATGCCGGCGCGCAAGTTCTTCAACACGCGGAACCAAACATCCGTCGCCGAGGCGCAATCGGCGTCGGATTTAAAGGCATCGAGTTCGACGTTGCCTTTCTTCATGCCGTCGCCGTGACAGTCGTAGCAATACTCAGAAAGAATCGGTTTGATTTTCGATTCGAATTCGTTGGAAGCGCGAGCCAGATGGATAGGAAAAAGCAGCCCGAGAAGGGCAGGAAGCAAAAGCAGTCGGGGCACGACAAATCGCGCGGTTATGCAAGAGCTAAAAGGCATCGATACAATTATTCCCATTCTGCGGAAACCGCCAGTACAAAGATAGACGAGGCGCGAGAAAACCAGGTTACGCAAAGAGGCGACAAAAGCGTAACCGATTTGTGGATGGAATGTTGACTGCATTTTTGCGCGGTGGCGCATACCTTATTCACCCAGAGTAACATGCGTTTGAAATCAGACAAAGTGGTTTGTGGACGATTCCACAATGTTCTGTGGAATTTAAGGTTCTTTTCGCGCCGTTTGCAGAGGGAGGTGAGACGCTAATTTCACGAATTTGCACGAATGGCGAGGAAGCGTCGGGCATCTTCGGGCACCGAGCGGCGCTTCGGCTTTTTGAGAGCCGGTTTAACTTGCATTTCGAAGCATCGGAGGCATCGGAGAATTTCGGAAAATAGTAGCGGCAAATAGTAGTTGACTGGATGGTTAACAATTGCTAGTTTGCTCCAGTTCGAGAATGTATGGGACGCAAGAGTGAAGCCAAAGAAAAGCTGCTGGAAGTTGCGTTCCAACTTATTTGGGACAGCAGTTACAGCAGGGTGAGCGTGGATCAGATCTGCGAACGGGCGGGGGTAAACAAGGGAAGTTTTTATTATTTCTTCGGCACCAAGGCGGAGCTGGCCATGACCGCTTACGAGGAGCATTGGAACGCGAACCAACCC
>DASYTB010000662.1:0-2889 GCA_036002705.1 Verrucomicrobiia bacterium | reverse complement strand
AGGTGGTAAGTCTGGCTCTGGAGAACCAGCGGTTGCAGGCGGAAAACCAAAAACTTCGTGCGACCGGTGGCGCAATGGCGGCGTCACCCATCGCGCCTGCGACAGGGGTCCCCGGGCGCGATCAATTCCCCCGCGATAGTTGGACGTTCGCTGGCTACGCGTCTCCTGAGGCGGCGCTGGTTTCTGCACTCTGGGCGATGAAGCAGGGAGATCCGAAAACCTATCTCGAGAGCCTTTCACCCGACGAGCAGAAGCGCATCGCCCAAAGCTGGCAAAACAAGAGCGAGAGCGAAATTGCCGAAAAACACAAAAGCGACGTGGCATCTATCGGGGGAATGCGCGTCGTCGATCGCCAAAGTGTTTCTCCCAACGAGATGATCATGAACGTCTATCTTGAAGGGCCGGGCCGGATGGAAAAAGTTCGAATGAACCAGATCGGCCAGGATTGGAAGTTCGGAGGGTATATCAGAGATCAGGCGCCGGCTCAGTAGCCTTTTGACGCCTGAAAGATTGAGCGTCTTTTCGTCCCGGTCTTTGAAGGCAGCAACTTCTCAATTTGCATGTCGCTTTCCTGGTTCAGGTGGTGCAATTCCGTCATTTCCCCGTTTAGTTTTCCGAGTAGTTGAAAACAGTCCTTGGCATCCATGTTTTCCTCATCGATGGCGATTGTTTTCACGACTCAAACGTACTTTCGGCTGAATCTTATGCCAGATCGTTTCGCCCGCTGCTCGATGGAGAGTCGTTCAACTTTCCGAAAACTCCTGGCCAATTCCCGACATCATCCGCATCAGAGCTTCCTGGGAGAAATGAGCGCGCGCCAGTTCGCCCATTGGCACTCCTTCGCGCAAGACAATGATGCGGCTCGATAGATTCATAATCTCGGGGAGCTCTGATGATATCAAAAGAATCGCGGTTCCCTGGCAGGCGAGTTGGTCAAGGAGTTGGTGAATCTCGGCTTTGACTCCGACATCCACGCCTCGGGTCGGTTCATCGACGATGAGAATGTCGCACTCGCACGCGAGCCACTTGGCAATGGCGATCTTTTGTTGGTTGCCGCCGCTCAAGCCGGAGATTCGCGCATCCAGAGCCGGGGTTTTGACCCGCAGCTTCTCGGAATATTCGCGCGCGAGTGCTCGCTCTTGTTTGCGGCGGATAAAACCCGCTCGGAGGAGCCGATCGAGCGCCGCAAGCGTCGTGTTCTCGCGACAATTCATGGTCAAGACCAATCCCTGCCGCTTGCGGTCTTCCGGGAGAAATCCGATCCCGGCCGCCAGAGCGTCTTCTGGCGAATTGATCTTGGTTGGTTTGCCCTGGGTAAATATCCGGCCCTCGGCGCTCGGGTCGAGGCCGAAAACCGCCTCCGCCACTTCGCTCCGCCCCGCACCGACCAACCCGGCCAGGCCGAGGATTTCCCGGCGATGCAGAACGAAACTGATATTCTGGAATTTTCCAGGGGACGAAAGTTTCTCGACGCGCAGCGCCTCCGGACCTGGCTGAACATCCGAGTGTTTCGGCTGGGCCAGGGTCAGCTCGCGGCCGATCATTTGGTGAATCACCCGTTCACGCGAGGTCTCTCCAACGGCTTCGGTCGCAATGTGCCGTCCGTCGCGCAAGACCGAGAGCCGATCACACAGCAGAAAGATTTCCTCCATGCGATGCGAGACATAGACAATCGTGACGCCGCGCTTCTTGAGCTTGGCGAGCAAAGAAAAGAGATGCTCGCTTTCGCGCGCGGAAAGCGAGCTGGTCGGTTCATCCATCACGATGATCCGAGCGGCCATTCCCAGCGCGGCCGCGATCTGGACCATCTGCTCCTCACCCGTGCTTAGTTGCGCGATAGGACGAGTCGGGTCGATATCCGCCTCGATCTCGCCCAGCATTTGGCGCGCATTTTCGCGCATGCGGCCTCGGCTGACGAAGCCGCCGCGCCGCGGCAAATCGCCGAGGCACAGATTTTCCGCGACGGTGAGATTCGGGCAAAAAGCCAGTTCCTGGTGAACCATCGCGATGCCGAGATGCCGCGCCTCCAGTGGGTCCTCAGGCGAGACCGATTTCCCATCCAGAAGAATCTTCCCGGCATCCGCCCTGCAAACGCCCGCCAGGATTTTTCCCAGAGTACTTTTGCCGGCGCCATTTTCGCCCATCAAGGCGTGGCATTCGCCTTTCTCAATTCCAAAGCTCACCCGGTCCAGAGCAAGCACTCCCGGAAAGCGCTTCGTGACTCCGTGGAATTCCAACCAGCTCATGGTCGCATCTGCAGGTTCGGCACTGATTAATTCGGCCGAGTACTTATCAGATCACCAATCCAATTGCACGATTTCCTATGGCAAAACCCCTAGGAGTCTGTTTAAATCGCTCGCGATCCCAATTTGCCTTGGAGCCATTTACGATCATGAACATTCGAGAAATATCGCGAAGAAGTTTTCTTCAATCGAGCATTACGGGAGCGTTTGCCGTTGGCGCGAGCGCTTCTGCGGTCCAGCGCCTGCTTGCCGCCGAAGATTACGGTGGAAAGAGAATTCCCATTGCCTTGCAGCTCTACACGATTGGCGGGGACATGCGGAAGGATGCCGCGGGTTCATTGGCCAAGGTGGCACAGATCGGCTACAAGGGCGTCGAGTTCGCCGGATATCCTTCCCAGGACGCGAAAGAGGTCCGGAAGATGCTCGACGAGCACGGCCTCAAATGCTGCGGTGCGCATGTCGGTATCAATACTTTAAAAGGAGACAATTTCTCAAAGACGGTGGAGTTCGCGAAAACCATCGGCAATACGCGGCTGATCGCGCCTAGTTTGTTTCGGAATTTCTCGGACGACGCCGAAAAGGATAAGAAAATGGTCGAAGACCTTGCGGACCAGATGAACGAGATCGCCGGCAGGCTCAAGCCGGA
>DASYTB010000661.1:0-6937 GCA_036002705.1 Verrucomicrobiia bacterium | reverse complement strand
CGTGGCGTCGGCAATAACAGTACCAACTCACTGCATATTCGCGCGAGCGAGCGCGGCGACACCTCGGCCAATCGCCTTCGGGTGCGGCTCACCAGTTCGCTCACCAATGGCCAGATTGCCACGCTGCGGGCGGATGTTCGCTGGCTGCGCGGGAATCCGGAGATTCTTTTGCGTTTGCATGGAAACTATCTGGAAGCGCCCGGCGTTATGCCCGTCCCGAAGAATCTCGGCACCCCTGGACAGCCCAACAGCCGGCTGATCGCGGATTCGGGCCCGACGATCACGGCGGTGCAGCATACGCCGATTTTGCCGGTCGCGAACCAGGCGGTCACGGTGATTGCGCGCGTTGATGATCCGGACCGGGTGGCCCTTGTCGCGGTGAACTACCGCGTGGATCCCAATACAAACTACACGCGCGTGCCCATGACGTACAGCGGAGCTGGTTATTACAGTGGAGTCATTCCGGGGCAGACGAATCTCGCGACCGTGCCGTTTTACATTGAAACCCTTGACGCGCGTGGGGCGACCGCTCGCTTCCCTTCCGATGCTCCCAATCGCGAGGGTGTGATTCTTTTTGGCGATGGCAGCGGCCGAGGTTCATTCGCGACCTACCATCTTTGGCTGAGCCGGACGAATATCAACCGCTGGACCACTCGCGAGCAGTCCAGCAACGAACCGCTCGACGCGACATTCGTCTATAATAATGAGCGGATCATTTACAATATGGGCGCGCTGTACAGCGGCAGCCCTTTCCATTGGCGCGGTTATAACGGTCCGCTGGGAAACAGCGCCAATTACCTGATAACTTTTCCTGACGATGATTTGTTCCTTGGCCAAAACTCGTCTGTGCTGAACCTCCCTTCGAACCTCGCGAGTGATAACACCGGGGTTCGTGAGCAAACCTTCTTCTGGATGGCAGAGCAGGTAAGCCAGCCTCATAACCACCGCCGGTACAACTATTTGTTCCTGAACGGCCTGGACCGCGACGGCACCAGTATCTTTGAAGACGCGCAGCAGCCGAACGGGGACATGATCAAAGAATGGTTCCCGAATGATACCGGTGGAGATTTGTACAAGATCGAAGATTGGTTCGAATACAGCGATACCTTCAACTTCTTCAACATGGATTCGGAACTGGTCGGGGTGTGGACGACCAACCTCGTCACCGGCGCGCGTGAGTTAAAGCAGGAACGCTACCGCTGGTGGTTTCGGAAGCGCGCGGTGCACGATTCCGCGCACGATTATTCAGAGCTGTTGCGGTTGGTCCTTGCCGTCAACAACACGAACGTGGACCAGTTTGTGGGCGAAACGCAATCTCTGGTGGATATCGATGAGTGGATGGGCGCAATCGCGATCCGCCACATGGCGGGTGACTGGGATTCGTATGGCTACAGCCGCGGAAAAAATATGTACGCCTACAAACCGCCGGGCGGCAAATGGAACCTGATGCACTGGGATATTGCGTTCGCCTTCGGGTTGGGAGATCCCGCGGTGCCCTTGGACCCCACCAGCTCCGGGGGACTTTTTGACGTTTCGCATTTCGGCGGGAGCATTGACCCGATCGATACGATCACCAAGAAAATGATGGATACGCCGGTTTTTCGACGAGCGTACTTCCGGGCATTTTACGATCTGGTCAATGGACCGATGCAATCCGCGCGCGTCAATTCGGTGATTGATACGAAGTTCGATTCTTTGCTGGCGAACGGAATCAATGCCAGTGCACCGGATACGGTCAAGAATTGGATTGCACAGCGGCGTGACTACATCCTGGCGCAACTGGGCAGCGTGAGCGCCAGCTTCAGCATCACGAATAATGGCGGGAACAATTTTACCACCAATCGAAATACGGTGATGCTGGCGGGAACAGCGCCCGTCAACGTGAAAAGTATCCGGGTGAATGGAGCGGAATACCCGGTAACATGGACCTCCGCGACCACCTGGCAGATTCCTCTCGCGCTCAAGCCGCAACTGAACCTGATCCGCATCGAAGGGTACGACTCGAGCGGGCAATTGATCGCGGATGCGGCGGACACGATCACGATCAACGTAACGAACGCGGGCGAACCTCTCGCCGGAAATGTTGTCATCAACGAAATCCAGTATCATCCCGCGGTTTCCGGGACGGAGTTTATTGAAATCTTCAATAAGGCGCGGATCACTTCTTTTGACCTTTCCGGGTATCGGCTGAACGGAGCCGGCTTTGACTTTCCGCCGGGCTCCGTGATTACTCCGGGTGGATTTCTCGTGATCGCCAAAGACGCCGCGGCCTTTGGCGAACAATATGGATTTAACATTCCGGTGGTCGGGGAATTTTCCGGCACGCTGCAAAATGGCGGAGAGGCCTTAACATTGGTTGGCCCGGGGGCTGGCGGCACAAACGTGGTTCTCTCTGGCGTCCGCTACGATAATGCGCTTCCCTGGCCGTCGGCGGCTGATGGGAGCGGGGGATCGCTTCAGCTTATTGATCCTTCTCAAGATCCGTCGCGCGTCGCCAATTGGGCGATTGACGGGACGCGCGCCACTCCGGGGGCGACCAACTCAGTTCGCGGAACTCTCGCGGCGTTTCCGGCGGTGTGGGTCAATGAAGTGCAAGCCGTGAATCTGAACGGCCCGGCTGATTCGGCGGGAAACCGCGACCCATGGCTTGAGCTGTACAACTCTGGTTCGAGCGCGGTTTCGCTCGCGGGCTATTACCTGACGGACGATACGACGAACCTAACGAAATGGCCCTTTCCGACAGGCGCCAGCATTGCTCCAGGGCAACGTCTGATCATTTGGCTGGATGGCCAGCCTGCGCAGAGCACTTCAACCGAGTGGCACACCAGTTTTCGGTTGGCGGCCGCGAGTGGCTCCATCGCGCTGGTCGGAACGCAACGGAATGCTCCCGCCGTTTTTGATTACCTGAAATTTGACCAGGTCCCGGATGGACAATCCTACGGCGCTTTTCCGGAAGGACAGGCAGTGACCAGGGCCACATTCTCCAAGCCGACGCCGGGCGCATCCAACGACAACAGTCCGCCTGCTGTTCACGTCTTAATTAATGAGTGGATGGCGAGCAACACACACACGATTCAGGACCCGGATGATCTCGCCTTCAACGACTGGTTTGAGCTTTATAACGCCGGAAGCGATCCCGCCGATTTAAGTGGATATACGTTAACCGACGACCTGACCAAGCCCGCGCAATCGAGCCTTCCACAAGCGACGGTCATACCGCCGCACGGTTTTCTATTTGTTTGGGCGGATGGCGATCATTCCACGAACGGCCAGGTGCATGTGAGTTTCAAGCTTTCCGCCTCCGGGGATACCATCGCGCTGTTGGCTCCGGACGGTTCAACCGTCGATCTGGTTACGTTTGGATCTCAAGCAGCGGACGTAAGTGAAGGGCGCTCTCCGGATGGAAGTTCGAATATCGCGACTCAGGCTGTGGCAACACCCGGCGCTCCGAACGGCGGACTCGATCCGAATGCGCTTCAATTCAGGAGCGTAAGCATCGCCCAGGGAAGCGTGACATTGACGTGGAATGGAGTCGCTGGATCAACCTATGCTGTCCTGTACAAGAACAGCCTGACAGACGCCTCGTGGACGCAATTGCGAACTGTCGCCGCGACCGGTTCCACGACATCAACGACGGATACCGTGAGCGGGGCTTCTCGTTTTTACCGCATCCAGAAACTGTAGTTCGCATTCGATTCATCGTGGCGGCGCTCATGCGAGCGCCGCTTATCCGGCGCGTTGCGACTTTTTTGAAAAGGCACGCGGAACGTGCGGAACGTATCTGCCCGCTCAGGGTTCTCTTGAAGCGACTTCAGGCACTCACCCGAATTGCGGCAAGGCGCGGGCACACGGACAATACTCCAAGCAATGCGCCCGCCGGGGGTGCGGCAAAAAGGAGAGAGCATGAACGGGACTTTGGAAGGAACGAATCGGCGCACTGAGAAATTTTTTAACCTGGTGGGTGATCTGCAAACGGATATTAAGAACCTCATCAAAAAAGAGATCGAACTCGCCAAAACGGAGATGGGGGAGAAATTCAAGGTCCTGGGCAGGAATGCCGCGTTCGCCGCGGCCGGTGGGATTCTGGGTTTGATGGCGGCGTTCCTGTTGCTGCTCGGTGTCGGAGCCATAATCGCGCATCTGTTTGTTCGCGCGGGTATGTCCGCCGGGTTTGCCTATTTCGTCGCTTACATGGGGTTGGCGAGCATTCTCGGGGTCACCGCGTACATTTTGCTGCAGAAAGCGATCAGCGCGTTCTCGAATGTCTCTCTCGCGCCGGAGAAGGCTCTCGACACGGTGCGCGGTCATGAAGCGGTGCCGATCCAGATCAAACACGCGAAGGAGGCGAAAGAATCGAAAAAGCCTCAGCCGAGCAGCGAAGAACTGAAAACGCAGGTCATCAGTGCTCGGGAACGGGCAGAAAGCGAGATGGAGGAACTGAAATCACGCCTCACCCCCGCTTACATGGCCAAGTCAGCCTGGGCCGGTCTTAAACATCATCCACTCACGACAATACTTGTAAGTGCCGGCACCGGGCTCAGCGTTGGGGGCTACGTTTTGTGGCGCCATCACCATTCGGCATCAAATGGCAAAGTGCGCCACGCTGGCCGGCTTTTCCGATTGAAGATACGCCACAGTTAAGTGGTTTGTGCTCTCTGGCGGAAGACGCAAGAAATTACCCACCCCATCACCCCCGGCGCCGCCATAGACGCCGCAAATGAAGTGCCTGCGTTTTGCTTCCTCTCTCGTTCTGGAGTTGTGCCGCCGCCTCGCGATCGATAAATCCAAAGCGGTACATTTGGGAAGCGCCATTGGCGATGGCAGGGTAAGATGCAGGGGCGTGTTACGACCGATCCAAATTGCAGGTGGCGGACTGGCGGGTCTGACCCTAGGGATATTGCTGCGGCGAAAGGAAATCCCGGTGGAGATCTGGGAAGCCGGGTCTTATCCGCGGCACCGGGTGTGCGGGGAGTTCGTCAGCGGGCGAGGACTGGCCCTGCTGGCCGAATGGGGACTCGTCGAGCATCTGCCGGGTTGCTGGATGAATTCTGTGCGACTGATCAGTGAAAATGGCGCGACGAACCAAATGGCTTTGCCCGATCGAGCGTGGTCCGTCAGCCGTTATAGCCTCGATCACGCGCTTGCCACTTGCTTCGTGGAGGCAGGCGGCCAACTGTTCCAGAACCGCCGGTGGACGGAAGAATTCAGGGAAGGCGTGGTGCGGGCGACAGGGCGGCGATTGAAGAAAGCATCAGACGGGAAAACTTACAACGGATTCAAAGTGCATGCGCGCAACCTCGCCCCAAGCACTGATCTCGAACTGCATTTTTCCGCTTCTGGCTATGTCGGTGTCTCGCGGTTGCCGGATGGGGAAGCGAATATTTGCGGGATATTCAGGGCAAAAGGGAATTTCAAGGATACTCGTTCGGCCCATCGCGATTTTTTCGAGCGAGTCCTTTTTGGCAGAACCAAAACTGAATTTTCGAAAGCCGCTTTAAATGAGAAATCCTTTTGCGGGGTCGCCGGCATTTCGCTGGAAAGAGCATCCGCCACTGAGGCCAACGAGTGCCGGATAGGCGACAGCATCTGTATGATCCCCCCTTTCACAGGAAATGGGATGTCGCTGGCCCTGGAAAGTGCTCAAATTGCCGCGCCTTTGCTGGTGGGTTACGCTCGTGGCGATCTTGAATGGAGAGCGGTACGGCGAAAGATTTCGCAAACATGCCACAGTGCTTTCCGTCGGCGGCTCTGGTTTTCCTCAATTTTGCAAAAACTCGCGGTGAGTCCGCATTACCGAGGTTTGATCCTGTCCAGCTTTAAGACATTTCCGAAGCTGCTCGAGTTGTGTTTTCGCGTCACGCGTTGAATTCGCCGATATTTATGAGCCGCTAGAGTCTGGTAATCCTTCGGATGAGGCGAAAATAGAGGCTGCCCCCCTCTTGCGCTTTCAAAATCCTTGTTTCTGGCACATCAGGTGCTAAAACGGCGGCATGCTGTTGCCGTCGAGCCCGCGAATGAAGTCCCTTCTCCTTCTTTGCGTTTTTGCGACCTCCCTCTCCAAGGCAGTTACCATCGAAGAACTCCGGAACACCCCCGGTCTAACTCCAGGGAGGTTTGCCAGCTTTTTCAGCCGTTTTGCTTTCAGATATCACAGCGAGGTTCAGCCTCCCGAGGTATTTCTTGCGACCGAATCCGGTGATTGCGATGACTACGCGATTTTGGCCGCCGCCATTTTGAAAGAAAAAGGCTACACGACCCGGCTCATCACTGTCCGCATGCTCAAAGTCACCCACGTCGTTTGCTACGTCGCCGAAACAAGGTCATATCTGGACTATAATAATCGTGGGTTTATCTCCAGCACCGTCCATTCCGGGCCTGAAATCAGTGAAATCGCTTCTCACGTGGCCAAATCGTACCGCGCGAAATGGTCGTCCGCTTCCGAATTCATTTACGAAGAGGGCGCCAAACGGTTAGTCAAAACGATCGTCGAAGAATCGAAGGACGGCGGTAAACTCGCCGCGGCGCTGGACTGAACATTCAGTTCAGTCCAAACGGGACACCATATGGCCAAATTCGCCGCGAACCTCCTCGATTCACTCCCGGACGACGCGACTCCGGAAGCAGAAATTCCTCAGCCGATTGCGGCTCGCGTGCTGATCATCGATGACGAACCATGCGTTTGCGAATTGCTGGGCGAGATGCTCGAGTTGATGGGCCATCGGGCCCGGCAGTGCAACTCGCCTGTGGACGCGCTGAAATTCATCGAGTGCGAGGACTTCGATGTCATCCTCTCGGATTTTCGCATGCCCCAAATGAATGGTGATCAGTTTTATGCGCAAGCGATTCAAAAGAGGCCGGACCTCGCCCGCCGAATTGTTTTTCTCACCGGCGACCTTGTGAACGAGGAAACCCAGGCCTTTTTGAAAGAGAGCGGCTC
>DASYTB010000660.1:0-6507 GCA_036002705.1 Verrucomicrobiia bacterium | reverse complement strand
CCCAGCGAGCAAGAAACGCTATCGGATCATCCACGGTCACAGGTTAGAGCGCGCCATCTGAGCCTTTGATCTTGAGACGCGGATGCGAAACCTGAAGATTGGCACTCACCCCAATTCGGTGGCGCAAGCCCGTGGTTGGTGGATTGAGATTTGCCTTTTCAAATAATTCGTCCTCGCTCAGTTCCGCCGCATTGGGCAAGGGCTTTGGTTCCGGGGCCGCTATGAGTTCTCCCGCTTTCATGCGGTTATCATTCCTCCGCTACCAGGAATGTCTATGATGGACACGCGAGCTTGGGCTGCTAGCCAATCGCCGCGCGCATCCCAGCAAAAAGGCTTTTTCCTGTGTTCACGGCCACGGGTTGTTTCGCCTTCACATCGCCATGCTCGACCAGTTCCTCGGGAAGTTCCTTCAGGAATTGTGAAGGATGGCAGGCGATGACGTCGCCGAATTTTTTGCGTGTTTCGCAATGACTGATGGTGAGGGTTTTCATCGCGCGGGTAATCGCGACATAAAAGAGGCGGCGCTCTTCGTCGAGCGTGCCTTCGAGCTTCGAGCGCGAATGGGGCAGAAGCCCTTCCTCGACGCCCACGACGTAAACATGCGGGAACTCAAGGCCTTTGCAGCTATGCATCGTGATCAGCGTCACCGCATCGCCGGTGCGCTCCTTCTCTTCCGCGCGTTCGCTGTCGAGCGTAATATCATCCAGGTAAGCTTCAATCTTTTCCAGGGCGGTGCTGCTCGCATTCCCTGCTTCGTTTAACGCCGAAAGCATTTCTTTGACGTTTTCGATCCGATTCCCCGCTGTTTCCGGATCCTTTTCGCCGCGGCGCAAGTCCTCATAGTAACCAATCTCGGTCAGGAGATTTTGGGCCCAATCCGTGAGATTGATTTGAGGATTCACGACCAGCGGCTGGCGTTGGCGTCCGAGCAGTTCGATGAACGTTTCAATCGCTTCGCGGGTGCGGCTGAGAAACGTGCTTTGAACTACCGGATTGGTCATCGCGGCGTACACGGAACATTTCCGCTCCTGGCTGGCCGCGAGGAGACGTTCCATCGTCATATCCGTCAGCCCGCGGGGCGGGACGTTCGCGATGCGCAATAGGCTGATCTCATCATTCGGGTTCAGGAACAATTTCAGGTAGGAGAGCACGTCCTTCACTTCGCGCCGGTCAAAAAAACTTTGGCCACCAATCAAATGATAACGGACGCTCGATTTGCGCAGCGCGATCTCAATCGCCCTCGATTGAATATTCGTGCGAAAAAGGATGGCCTGATCCACCCAGGGAATGCGCTGCGTCATCCGGCTGTATTCGATCTCTTCGACGATGACCCGCGCTTCTTCTTCATCAGTGCCGAAGGCGTGGAGCGTCACTTTCGCTCCCTGACCTTTATCCGACCACAGTTGCTTTCCGCGTCGGCGAGCATTGTGTTTAATGACGGCATTGGCCGCCTTCAGAATGGTGTTGGTGGAGCGATAGTTCTGCTCGAGCTTGGCGATCTTGACTTCCGGATAATGCTTTTCGAGATCGAGCAAGTTGGCGATCTCCGCGCCGCGCCAGCCGTAGATGCTCTGGTCATCATCACCGACGACACAGAAATTACGGTGATTCTGCGTGAGCGCGTGCACCAGCTCGAATTGCGCGCCATTCGTGTCCTGGTATTCATCCACCATCACGTAGCGGTATTTATCGCGGCAAGCCTCGAGCGCGGCGGGATGTTCCTTGAAAAGCTTTAGCGCCAGCAAAATCAGATCGTCGAAATCAACGGCGTTGCAAGCGTGCAGGGCCTGCTGGTAACGCTGCTCGATATGCTGGGCAAAGGCGATCGAGTTCTGGTCTGTTAGATTGGCCGCGCGCGCTCCGCCGTTTTTGAATCGGCTGAGCGTGCTCAGAATGGCGCGCGGGTCGAGTTTTTCACCTTTGGCGGAGATGTTGCTCAGCACTTTCTTCATCGCCCCGAGCTGATCGCTCTCGTTGTAGATCACGAAATTCCGTTTGTATCCGAGCAGCTCGATGTGACGGCGCAAAATGCGCACGCAGAGCGAATGAAACGTGCAGATCGTGGGTCGCTCTTCTTTCTCGCCATTCTCGTTTTTGCGCCGGGGCACGAGTTCGCGCACGCGTTCCTGCATTTCGCGCGCCGCTTTGTTTGTGAATGTGACCGCCAGGATATTTCCCGGATTGATGCCGCGCGAAACCATGTGCGCGATGCGAAAGGTAATCACCCGCGTTTTGCCCGTTCCGGCCCCGGCGAGAATCAAAACCGGGCCTTTGATCGTTTCGACAGCCAGCCTTTGCTGAGGATTCAGCGAACTCAAATTCATTTGCGCGCGCGAGAGTGTAGAAGCGAAAATGCGAAGCGCAAGCGCCGCGCCGAAAATTTCCGAACATTATTTGACCAGCCGCTGTTCGGTTTCCCGTATGGAAGAAATTACCTGGGCCGGGAGCGCCGCTGAAATCAATTCGTTTCGAAGCTTCGCATCGCGGAGCACGCGACTGATTCGGGCTAGAACTCCCAAGTGTTCCGTGAGATTGGTCGAGGCGATCAGGAAAAAAAGCTGCACCGGTTTATTGTCGAGTGCGGCAAAAGGAATTCCCTGCGCGTGACGTCCAAAAACAATCAAAGAACGCTTGAGCAGCCCACCGAGCGGATTGCGCGTGTGGGGCAGGGCGATGCCATCGCCGATCGCGGTCGTGTGCAGCTTTTCGCGCTCGAGGAGCGAATTCAAAAACACCTCGCGCTGCGCCGGTTCGTCACGCAACTCGGGCGCGAGTTCCACCAATTCGCGGAGAACAGAAGATTTATCTCCGCCGCGCAAAGTCAGTTGAATCTGCTCCGGTCGCAGCAATTCAGAAATGGACGCCATGCCGCAATTTCCAATCGGGGCGCGGAAAATTCGAGATAAATCGCGCGCGAAAATGCCCGTTGCCAACCGCCCGACCCGGCATTACGGTCACTTTTCTTTTTGGGCGATTGGCGCAGTGGTTAGCGCGTCTGTCTTACACACAGTAGGTCGGGGGTTCGAATCCCTCATCGCCCACCAATTTCAGTTTTCGTGTTTTACGGCGGCTTATCGATGGGGCAAAAGGGCCGTTCATCACTGAACGGCCCATTCAATAACCATGAAACCGCTTCGGGTTTCGGGACGAACCGAAAAACAGCCCGAAGCTGCCTTGGATCGAAGTATTATTTATCTGTCGCGGCCGCTCTTCATCCGGGGAAAGTAACGGACTTTTCCTCGGCGGTTCCATGACCCTGAATTCAAAGGAAAACCGCCCCCTTCCGAGAGCGGCTTTACATGAGCGCCGGGAAACCATGAAGGAACCCGGCATTCTATTTATCGGCCTGAACCGCCCCTGCTTTAAGCCGCGCGATCTGACCGGGGGACCGGCTTGGTCCTCGGGGCTCCGTTATCTCGGTTACAAGCCGTAGAAATGGGATCTACACTGCCTTCGCCGCGAACGCCTGCACATCGCACGGCAGAGTTACGATAAAGCCGCTCACGGATCCCGGCCGAGATTTAACCGAGATGCGTCCCCCGGCACGTTCGACGGCCTTCTTGACGATGGCCAGGGCGAGTCAGATATTCCTAGATCCGAGCGAGCGCGTTCTCGCTCACGAAAATATTTCGCGCGCGAAAAGCGGGCGGGCTTTCCAGAATCAGGACGGCGCGCAGTCCGGCCAGTTGCGAGGCAAACCAGGAAAAATGCAATTTGCGATCTTCAGAGATAACCCAAGCCGTGATCGGAAGAGAGTGTGAATAAGCCAGGTGCTCCGCGACGGCAGCGAGGTAGGCGTCCTGTACTTGGACCAACTCACCGCATGCTGGCGCGAGAAACTCCGGCTCGGTCCGATAGTGCCGCCGGATTCGGCTCCGGATAAAACTCATCAAGGAAATTTGCCAGGCAACGGTCGAAGGAATCGCCGCCCGCTACCAGTTGGGCAACTTCAGCCAACTTTTTGGGCCTCATAGCTTGCCTTCCTCGAACAAGAAGCCTTTCACGCCGTCGTTGAGCCAATCCGCGGGCAAATGCTGTCCAACCGCGATACGCCGCGCGAGGTCCCGAATCACGTGAGGTGGGTGAAAGAGTGCATCCACATCCTTGGTCGTGAGACGGGCCGTGAACGCAAGAACCATCGCGGTACCGCCGAAGATGCAGAGCTCTTCGATCGCGCCTTGTTTTTCCAACTCGTTTGACAAGCGTTCCAGCGCGCGAAGAATCATTTCGCGCGTCAAAACCGAGCTGGCGGCGTTATCGCTGGCGCTCATCTCTGCGGAGACCAACGGAAGCCACCCAGGTTTTCCACTGCGCGAAAAGAAACGACTCTGTAAGAGGGCAATCGACGTCCGCCGGGATCACGCCCAGTAGCGATAATCCACTTCCGGAAAAATATTGTCGATTTGCTCGATCGTCGTGAGCCAATTCTCGTCAATGGAAGTGCTGGTCAGTTGCTCGTGGAGCGCGATGAAACGGAGCAGATGATCCGTAACGCGCCGTTTGGCGTATTCGGGACTGGTCCCGGTGCGGAGGATGAAAGGCCAATCGCTGGCTTGCGCGAGGAGAAGTTCGCGACCTGCCTGTTTGAGGGCGCGTTCGATGAGGCCCGAAGCTTGCGGAAATCGCCGGGCGAGCTCGGTCATGCGCTCCTGAGCGATGTTCAGGTGCGGATAAATCCAGGCGTTCGTTTCGTTCAACCACACTTTCCAATACCCTTCTTCACCCCAGGAGGATGAACTCGGTCGCGCAATTTGCTGGGTAGGATGCGTCTTCAGATATTCGGCCGGAGTGGTCACCTGGACCACGTTCTGGTCGTAAACCGCTTTTCGGAAAAAATAATCGAGGAATTCAGGGCCTTCATACCACCAGTGGCCGAAGAGTTCAGCGTCGTACGGCGAGAGAATCATCGGGGGACGATCCATTGCTTCGGCGGCGGTCTTGACTTGGGTTACGCGCGAATCGAGAAAATGTTGCGCGTGGCCTGCCGCCGTTTGAAGCGCCGTGTTCCGGTCGTAAAGTTCTTTTTCCTCATCTCCGGTGATGCGATAATATTTGATCCCCGTGAAGGTACGTTGGGGGGTGGCGGGCAAATAGGGCGAAAGATAATCAAGGTCGAGATCGAAAGCGATGTCGCGATAAAAGTCGCGGTAGTGCGGGTCGCCGGGATACCCTTCATCGCGGCTCCAGACTTGTTTTGCTGAGTCAAAGTCGCGCCCGAACGCCGCCACTCCGTTCGCGGTGAAGACTGGCGCATAGGTGCCGTAGCGCGGCTGAGGCCGGGCATAGAGAATCCCGTGCGTCTCCGTCACGAACCAGCGGATGTTCGCCTCTTTCAGGACTTCTTCGACGCCCGCCACATAAGCACATTCCGGCAGCCAGATGCCTTTGGGATCAACGTCAAAGCAGCTCTTATAATGATCGCGCCCGACGAGGACTTGCGCGCGAATCGATTCAGGATGGTTTTCGAGGAGCGGCAACAAAGCGTGCGTCGCCGCGCAGGTAATGATCTCCAAGATTCCCGCGTCCTGGAACTTTTTGAAAGCCGTGATCAGGTTGCGTTCATATTGGAGCCAGATCTCGTGGACTTTCTTGAACCGCTCGAAATACATCCGCGCGAGCGGATGAAACGGCTTGTCCCAATAGGTTCGATGCGTCTCTTTTTCAGCGAGTTCGATGAGGTTCTCGATGAAGCCCGTATAACGCGTCTGGAGCAGCGGATCGAGCAGCATTGCGCAAAGCGGTGGAGAGAGCGACATCGTCAGGTGGGTTTCCATTCCGTCGCGGAGCCAGCCTTCCATGGTTTGGATGAGCGGGATGTATGTCTCGGTAATCGCCTCGAAAAGCCAGTTCTCTTCCAGAAATTTTGGATGCTCCGGGTGCCGCACAAATGGCAGATGCGCGTGCAGCACCAATGCGAAATAGCCTTCCATTCCCTCGTGCGTCCTTATTCCACACTCTCCGGTCGCGGCTTGCGCAACGTGGCGTCCTGCGGATGCGTCTCCACCTGGCCGCGATAATCGCTCGAACGGCTAAACTCCAATCGTGCCTCGCGCCCATCTTCTCCATCGGCCGAAACCGCGATCGCCGGCAAGTGGTAGCGCCCATCGGGCAGGCTAAAGCGAAAGCTAAAAGTTCCATCCGGGCGCAATTTGATGAGGCGCTCGGCAATGGTCACCTTTGCGTCCGGTTCCGTCGCGCCATAAAGAATGAGTTCGGCATTCACTTTGAACCAGAATTTGCGGCTACCAGGAAATTGTAGACGAACAGGGCTGGAAATCGGTTGGCCCGGAACGCCCGGTTGAGCTTTTCCAGCGGCGCGAGCGAGTTCAGCCGTGGCCATCGAGGAAATCTCCTCTTCGAGTTGACGCCGGACGAGTTCCGTAATTTCGAGTGAACCGATCCAGACGCGCCGCTGGCTGTCCAGATGGATTAATTTCCTCAATGCTCTGCGTTGCTCCGGGCTCCATGGCTGACCTGCTTCGATGCTGATTGGAATCTTCATTGAGC
>DASYTB010000659.1:0-13234 GCA_036002705.1 Verrucomicrobiia bacterium | reverse complement strand
CAATGACGGTTCGCGTGATGGCCGCCTGACCCGCTATTCCTTCACCCGGCAAGAAACCGCGACCCTGGCGCTGGCGTTCTTCGCACCCGTAACCGCTGGTGAAATGAAAACGGCCGGACCCTTCGTCCAAAAGGTGAAACGCGCCACAGCCACCGCCAATCAATGGAACGAGTTTTGAGAGGAGTCGCCGTCCAAATTCATCGGCTTGTTCGGCGCCCTGAAGGCCATCGCCAATCTCCGCGCTGCTGGTCTTGACCCATCGCTGGTGTTCGGCTTCCTCGACGGTGACGCGATAGGTTTCCATCGAGCGTGCGACTTCGCCGATTTCGGAGGAATCCGCCTGGTAACCGATGCGCGCGTCCGGTTTCCCGGCGGCCAGGTCGCGAAGGCTTTCGTTCAAGCACGCCAGCGGGTTGATCACGCGCCTTCGGTAAAAATACAGCAATGCGGTCACAACCGTCAGGGTGTTGAGGATAAGCGTGCCGAGCGCCACGTTGGCGAAGATTCGGGCATCGTGTGAAAGCGCGGATGCCTGACTCGTGAGCCTTTGTTCCAGGGCACGGCGGCATTCCGCGATGGGCCCCATGATTGAAGCCTTGGCGGATTCGTACTCGGGGCCGTACACGATCTGAATCGCGCGGCTGAGTTTGTTACTTACCACGGCAGCGAAGGCCTGATTCTCAAGACTGACCAGGTTATCGGAATTGCGTTTGGCGCGTGTGAGCAGCTCGTTTTCCTGCGCGGTGAGACCAAGCTGGCGTAAGCCCTCGACCGCGAGATCGCGGTTGCGGTCCACGGTCAATTCCCGTTGAAACGCGTCGTCATGGCGACGGTCGCCGGTGGCGGCATAAGCGCGTACCGCGGACGTTAGTCGATCGCTGCCATTGGCAAGTTGCTCCGTGAAGTTGAACATTTTGCGGCGCGCTTCATAAGCTTGCTCCTGGGCGATGCGGAGGCGCCGCGCCCAAAAGGTGCAAACGACCGCGAGAACCGACAGAGCGATGATCGTGACGGTCAGGACCTGGCTGGTTCGTTGAATGCGCATGAGGGGTTCCGCTTCTAAACGGGCGCCGGGAGTGGTTTCAAGCAGGCGCGGACCGCGGGGTGCAGCCCGCTGATGATTCTCTCCACCGCGTCCTTCGGTGAATCCGTGACGTGACCGAATCCGATCTCTTCGCGAGCGAAAACGCCTTCGGCCATCATGAACTGGAACCACTCTCGCATTCCCTGCCAGAATTTTTCGCCCATTAGAATGAGGGGAAATGGGCCGATCTTGCCACACTGGATCAGCGTGGCGGCTTCGAACATTTCATCGAGTGTGCCAAGTCCGCCCGGCATGATGATGAACGCGCAGGAATATTTTACGAGGCAGACCTTGCGGGTGAAGAAGTAGCGAAACTCCGTGGTCCCGTGCACGTATGGATTGGCGCTCTGCTCGCGTGGCAGAATGATATTCAATCCGTAGGTCGGACCGCCGGCTTCATGAGCACCGCGATTGGCCGCTTCCATGATGCCTGGTCCGCCCCCGGTCAGAGTCGCAAAACCGGCATGAGCGAGCTCCGCGCCGACCGCTCGCGCCAGCCTGTAATATGGATGCGTTTCTTTAAAGCGGGCGGAACCGAATACAGTGACGGCGGGACCGACGCGATACAATCTCTTGAAGGCGCGCACAAACTCCTCGTGGATGCGTTGGAGTCGCGCCTTTTCTTTTTCTGGCGTGCGGGTTTGCGTGAGTAATTCGCGCTCGGCCAACCCGTCTCTGGCGTCGCTGGCGGGTAATTCATATCCGGGCGCGCCGGCTTTGCTCCAATGGCTTCGCCAGCGCCGGTTCCAATCCGCGGTGGAGGGAAGTTTGGGCAGAGATTTTGTGGTCGATCTTTTCATGAAAATTTCGTGGCTAAGGCCGGGCAGCGATCGGTTCGTTTTTCGGGCTGCCTTGGTCAGGTCGGGGGCCGCGGACGGGTGTCGTGCCCCCGGCTCCGTTTTCGCGCGCAAGTTGGCCGGAAGCGGAGAGAATCTGAACGTGGAGCGGCCGTGCGGCATCGAGGTGAAGGTCCCGCTGCGGGAAGGCAATAACGATGTTGTTTTCGCCAAATGCGGCGGCGATCATCTGCCGCAGGTCGCTTGAGACCTGGGCGGAATTCACCTTCACCACGTCCACCCAAAAGCGTACTTCAAAGCTCAGCGCGCTCTCGCCGAAATTGGCCAGGAGAACTTGCGGCTGCGGATTCTTCTCGATCAGACCGTGGCGATCCGCCACCTCCGTCAGCAACTGAACGACGCGGCGGGTATCGGAGCCGTAAGCGACGCCGACATTGACGCTGAAGCGGACCTTTCGATTCGAGTAGGTCCAATTCGTCACGCTGTTCTCGAGCAAAGCGCTGTTTGGAATGAGCGTCTCGGTGCCGTCCCATAATTCAAGAACGGAGGAGCGAATACCAATGCCAACAACGGTGCCCCGTTGGCCCGCGACGTCGAGGATGTCACCCACGCCGAACGGGCGTTCAAAAAGAATAATGATGCCGCTGACAAAGTTCTTCAGCAGCGTTTGCATGCCGAAGCCGAGCGCGATGGCCAGCGCGCCGCCGGCGAAGGCGAACGCCGTCAGGGGAATTTTTACGAAGATGAGGCTGAAGAACCCGACGACAAAAACCAACAGCACGCGAACCCAGCGGCGAATCAAGCCGGCCTGGTTGGCCTCGATATGAAAGTGTTTGATCAGGAAGGGCTCCGTCCGGCGCGAGAAGAGACCCGTGAACCAATAACCCAGCACGACAATCGTGATGGCGACGACGATTTTGCCCAGAGTCACGCTCCGTTTGCCCGTGATCTCCTGCCCGTCAATGGTGATGGTGTCCTGCGCGACGAACAGTTCAAATCCCCACAACTGGCTTACGAAAGACCCCGAACTGGAAAGGACGTTGCGCAAGCGTCCGCCGAAGGAGAGATTTTCGGTGGCATCGCGCAAATCCTCTTCCAATCGCTGCACCAAACGGCCGTTTCGTTCGATATTCTGGACGGCGCGCCCTAATAATTGATCGCGCTCACGCGAAGCACCAAGGCGCTCCCGCACCAGGGAGGCGAGTTCCGAGGAATCATCCATTCCCGCGAGCCGTGTCTCCTGAAGGGCGGCCTGGCGTGACGCGTCTTGCAACAGCTCGCGGTAATAGCTTAGCCAGATTTGCACGCGGCGACGGAACTCGTTGAGGCGCCGTTCTGTCTCGCGGATGAGTCCTGCATCGTGGTTCCGGTAGGAACCAAACCTCACTTCCCAAATGATGCGCTCGGCGGTGCCCAACTGGATCATGAAATGCAGGACATTGGGAATGGAATCGGCGATTTCGGATTGGGCGTGGCGGACGGCTAACGTTTCTTCGCCGCGGGCGATCACAGCGGCATTCGTTTCCTGTCTGGCCTGAAGACGGCTCCAATCCTCATTCGCGGCCTCGAGGGCTCGCGCGGCGGCGTGGCGGCTCTCTTCGGCCAGGGCCAATTCACGCTCGAGTTGATGCTCTTCGCCATCGAGCCGCGCGGTGACGTTTCGCATGTCTGCTTCGGTAAACGCGACGCCGGTCTTGGCCAGGAGAAGCTGGCGCCGCGACAGATCAAGCCGCAAATGGCTGGCCGCGAGGCGCTCGGCCCGGATTTGTCTTTCAAGGTCCAGCGCGCCGACCGATGCCGCGGAGTTCTGGCTTTGCAGGCGCTCGAACTCGCGCTGCCAGGCCAGTTCGCCGGCATTCGCCTTGCCGGCGCCTCTCTCCAATTCTTCGTTGAGCTGGCGAATGCGTTCCTCGGACACGCGGAGCGAACTCCTGTGCTCGTCGATCAATCGGCCCAACATCGATAAAGCCGATTCCCCATTGGCGATCTCCAGCCGCTCGACCTGAATCGATTCCCTGAGGTTGTCCGCAAGAAGGATCGAGTAGGGGCGTGGGCCAAAGCCCGTCCAGGCTTTGGCTTCGAGCGCAAGCTCCGCCGTGCGCTTCTTGAGCGCCGCCATCTCGCTGGCGTAACTGATCTGCTGTTCGTAAAGCCTCGCCAATCGCTGCAGCCAGCTCCGTCGCAATGAATTTTGGACCGATGAAGAACTGGAGCGCCTCGCGCCATTCGCCTCGTCCAGGATCTTCAGCTCGGCGAGCTCGGCCCGAGTTTTTGTCAGCTTTTCCTCGACAGTTTCGCCCAAAGCGCCCGGCCCCGGCGCACCTGCGCTCGAATTCGTTGCGACCGATGGAGGGAGCGAATCGACGAGAGCCCGAGTCAACGGGAATTGACCCCGGCTGGTGGAGAGGGCGCCCACGGACGTCAGGAACGCGACGGCCAGGAGGAGCCTTAAGCAACGGCGTCTGAGACGTCTGCCTTCATATGCATGTTTGAACCGAATCATTCGGACCGGCTAACATCAGAATCTCCCAAGGGGAGCATTCGCTCTACTGTTAGAAGTGACAGTTTTTCGGTTCTTCCCGCGTGGGACCGCGAGGCGGAGTACGTGCCGGGGCAGCGGGGCGGAGCTGACTGGTCCCGCTCGAGGAGCCGCCCTCGGTTTCGGCGGCTGTGAGCGACAGCTGGCCGCTGGCAGTGGCTCCAGCTTCTCACGAGAGGGCAGCAGTTTTGTGGCGGACGAGCCATTATTGTCCCTGGCGGCCTACGAAGAGGCGCTCGCTTCGATCGCAAAGGCCGAGCAGATCTTCAGGTCCGGACTTGGCCAGGAGGCAAAAAACTCGAACTGCCAGTCTTCCGCAGGCGGTGAAGATCACGCGATTGCGGAGCAGCTTTTGGGTCTCTTGATTCGAGTGGCGCCTCAGGCGCAGCGACTGGACAGGGCGCAAAAGGTCACGAAGAAAAACTGAGTAAGTTTCCCTGCCTCGGGTGGTGGGTGGGTTTGAAGAATTACGTAATTGTACCATCTAGTATCTGTGGCGGGTTGACCGGTAGGATTCCCTGATGCACGATCTGACAAGGTTTTCGATTTCCTTGAAGGCTTTGTTTGTGGTATTTTCACAAAAGGATGGCGTCATATCGGAGCATGACACCCAAGCGGATGCCGCGCGGGCTTTCAAGGCGTATTTAAGAAGTCCGTCGGAACACACCGGCCAATCCTTACCGGTGATTCTCAAGCGGGAAAACGATGTCTGGAACGTATTCTGATCTTGAGCAAGGAGCACAAGCTCTCGGAACTGACCCATTACCGACGACCGGCATCCGCATCCGCACGCTTCACGCCAGTTGGATCGCGGTCTTCCGGGCCGACAGAGCGGTCTGCGAGGCCTTCAACAGCCCGCCCATTTAGGCCGTTGATCACAGAGGAGGCCTTCTGGCTAAACGAGGATCCGGTTCGTTCCGGCGTTTTCATAAGGCGATGCTTTCATCCAAACCCTCGATCCGAGCGCCTTTAATCGCGCCAAGGGGCAGGGCCGCCGCTGGCAGCGCGTTGGCCTGGAGATACTTGATACTCGACCATGGGACGATGATGACGTGGCCTTCGGTTTGGATGGTCAGCTTGTCGCTATCCAGAATTCGCTTGGAAATTTCCACGAGCGCTCCCATCGAATTTTTGATCTGTTGGGGAAAGGACACTTCCATCTTCGTTCCGTTATTGAAATGGATGATCAGATGTTTCTCGTCGTTCATGATTTTTTTCGGGGTGCGTTCTCGAAGATGAAGAAGCGGCGGGTTCTTGGCGGTGGAGCCTCTTGTTTTTAGTGAATCACCTGGTCCTTCCGCATCGCGGCAAAAATCTGCGAGGCAAGGGGGGTGATTTCCGCAACCCGGTCCATGTCCTCCTTGAGCACCGTTCGGGTGACACCTGACCAGAGTCGCTGCCCGGTTTTAAGTTCGTAGAGAGCGCTCTCGAGATAAACTTCTATTCTCATATTGCTCCAGACCGTGTCGGTGCCAAAATAGGCAAACGAATAGCTGGACCAATCGCCGCTCCCGTCGCCGCTGGAACTCGAAAGCCCCGCCGAATTCGCATGGACCTGGCGGGAATAGGTGGCCGAATCCAGCAGCCGCACAATCAGCACGGAGTCGCCGCCCGCCTGTCGCACTCGGGCTGCGGCGACTTCCCTGTCGGCTTTGATCTGGGGCAAACCGAATAGCTGATGCGTCGTGAGGGCACTCTGGCCCTGTTCTTTGAGGATTCCGGCGAAATGGTTCTCGATGGCCTGGCGATGCAAGTCACGCTCATCCATCGCGAGCACGGCCACGTTTTCCATCGGGCCGCCGTGGTAGGCCGGGGATTTCCAGGTCTGCCTGACGGAGCTGGAGGCGCACCCGCAGAAGGCTATGATGAAACCGGCGACCGTCAGTTCGAGGATTTTCATTTGATTGGCAGTTTTATTCATTCGATTTGGCCGGACACAGGCAGCATGTTCAAAGGAGAGAGGTCATTCCACTGTTAGAACTGACAGTCGTCCGGGTTACATCGAGGCCTGCCGTCGCACCATTGCGCCGTCCGCTCCGCGTGTTGGATTGTTTGGCACCCTCTGTGGTTCCAATCTGGTGACCGTGAGCGGGCCCACGGTGCTGTCCCCGGGAGCCACGCTCGGAGGAAGCAACAGCGTTATGGCCAACGGCGGTTTGTCCATGCACGCCTTCGAAATCGCCGCATCACGCTTGTCATATCCCGATATGGCACCTGTCATATGGAGACACGACTTGTTGGCCCCCGCCCATTTTTGCGAATATGAGAGCCTATGCAAAAAACGGGAGTGCTTCGGGAAGGCGGAATACGCTTCGTATTCTGGCGATCGACCAACAATATTCAGGACGAATTCATGCGCCAAAGCAGAGCGATTTTTTTCGGAGTTCTGATACATCTGTTCACGTTTCAGAATGGCAGCGGCGCGACATTCGTCGCGACGGGTTCGATGCAAGTCCCGCGAGACGCCTCCGCCGGAGGAATCCTATTGCCGAACGGGAAGGTTTTCGCGGCCGGACCTGTAGCCAAGACGAATCAACCGCCTGCAGAATTATACGATCCGGCGAGCGGTTCCTGGAGAGCAACGACCTTTTACCCAGTTCCTGACGGCCACACGACGACCCTGTTGGCGAACGGAAAGGTCTTGATAAGCGGCGGTCTCGTTTTTCAGCCGGGATTTACAACAGAGATTGCGAGCGCGGCAGTCTATGATTCGGATACCGAAACATGGTCGCCAGCCGCTGACATGGTGACCGCCCGCTATTCAGCGATGGCGACTCTCCTGGCCGATGGGCGAGTAATGGTGGCAGGCGGCTACTACTATTTCTTTGGTAGCGTCGCGCTTGCTGACGCGGAGATCTACGATCCGGCCACCGGCAATTGGACCGCTACGGCCAGAATGAATACCGAGCGAGCCAATGCGTCAATCTTCCGGCTTCCTAACGGAGAGGTGCTGGTGCTCGGAGGGCGTGGCTTCCTGCCGGGCGATTATACCGGCGGACCTCCTCTGGACACCGCGGAAATCTACGACCCGCAAGCAGATAAATGGCGGCTTGCCGCCAAGCGACCAGCAGGCCCGGGAATCGTTACCGCGACAATGCTCCCAAGCGGAAAGATCCTTGTCGTCGGAAACGTCCTTGGATCGGATGACCAGCCGGTTTCGCCTCGTGCTGATATTTATGATCCGGCGACCGGCCAATGGACGGATACTGGCGCTCCCCTCGATTTACGATTGGATTCCACAGCAATGTTGCTTCAGGATGGCAAGGTCCTCGTCTGCGGCGGCCCATAGTGGGCACTGGCATTATTGGAACTACAGAGCTGTACGATCCGGCAACGGGCACTTGGACAGCAACAGGCCAGATGACCACTCAGCGCCAGCTACCAATGGCCGTTCTTTTGCTGAGCGGGAACGTTCTCATCGCAGGTGGATATGGCCCTCGGTCCAACCCAGGTCTAATGAACCGCGCTGAACTTTACATTGGCATGGTCGCAATTACCCTGCTTCCGTCACGTCTTCCCGATGGCGCATTTCGGTTTCAATTCACGAATACTCAGAGTTCGACCTTTACCGTCCTGAGCAGCGCGGATCTGAATCTTCCATTGGGCCAATGGAGTGTTGCCGGGAAAACGACAGAAAGCGCGCCAGGCTTATACCAATACATTGATCCGGCCGCTGCGGCTGGAGGCGCGCGATTCTATTCCGTGCGCTCGCCATAAGGATGTCTCTTACAACCGAAATCCAAGATACTCAGATTGGTCAATTCGCGCTTTCCCGAAAGGCCATTATTGGCTAGGATTTGGCTTATATGGGTCTCCTTTCATTTCGCGAGAAGTGGCAGCAGCGGATTGAGCCGAAGCTGATCTATTCGCCCTTCTTGCGCCTCGTTCTTTTTAACGGCTGGTTTCAGCTCAGCTTTGGATTTGCCCTGTCGATCGTGATCGCGGGGGCTTTGTACTTGCCGAAAATCTGGCGGGTCTCGCCCCCAGGATTTCTGCCCATAGTGCAAATCAGTTGGCTGGATATGACGCAAAATTGGGCGCTCAAGCGTAGCGCACGCCAGCATATGGCGGCGCGCGATTTCGAGCGGGCGGCCAAATCCTGGGAAGGGGCCATCGCTCAAAATCCGGCCGATCCGGAAGCCTTGCGGGGATATATGAAGAACTGCCTGAATATTGCGCAACCGGAGAAGCACATGCTGGTTGCCGCCGGTTCGCAGGTCCCGTGGCTTTTGCGCCTGACGCAGACCAATTTGGCCGACCTTGAACTGATCGCGCGGGTGAGCGAGCATTTTGAATGGTATGAAACGATCGCGCGTTACGTCGCCCCGTCCGTTGATCAGGTCTCTCCGTCCGCCCAAGCCGCTTATATAAAAGCGCTTTTCCGCGAGCACCGCATCCGTGAATTCGAGCAACGGCTCGCCCGCCACGGAAAGAATCTTTCGGACCCGGAGCTCCCGCTTTATCGGCTCGCCTGGACTGCGGGTTGGGGAAGCGGGGACGACCGCAGTCAGGCCGGGCAAGCTCTCAAGCGTGAAATTCAGGGCGGGAAACAAAACGTTTTGGCCGCGCGCCTTTATATGGACGCATGCGCGAACCGATCGAACCTGCAAGGTTACGGCGAATGCCTCGAACAGCTCTCGACTCGGGCCGAGGCTACCGCCAATGACCATGCGACCTATTGGGACCTGCTTGCGGCCAACGGACGGAAAGATCAAGCCATCAAGCTCGCCCAGGCCTTTTCCACGCCGCCGGCCTCAGCCATGGAGTTGGTGCACCTGGCGCAATCTTATGATTCGCTCGGATTACCAGACCAGGCCAGAGATTTACTCAAACGTTTCACCCCAGGTTTTCGGCAGTCGCCCACGGTGTGGGCCCTTTATGCTTCGCTTCTGGAAAAGGAAAAGAATTGGCCCGAATTGCGTGAATTGGGCGTGAAAATGCGCGCGGACGCCACCGCCCGAAATATTCTGTGGGGCTACGGTTATATGCTCGAAGGGCGGGCCGAATACGAGCAGGACCGCAAATCAATGGCCGAAATTGCTTTTGGGCGCGCGGCTGAATGCGGCTACGATTTCCCTTCCATCGGGATACTCGTCGCGCGGGAACTGACCCGGCTGCGCTCGACCAAAAATGCGCTGAAGATCCTATCCGGGCTCGAGCCCTCGCTCGCGAGCGATTTCAATTACTGGGATGCTGTGTTCCAAACCGCCTACGCGGCCCAGGATAGCGCTCTGGTTTTGAAAGCCTCGGAGCATTCTTATGCCTTGAAGCCGGGTGATTTCACGATTCGCAATCGCTATGCCGCCGCGCTCATGCTCAACCGCTCGAATCCCGATGAAGCGATCCGGCTCACCCTCGATTTGTATTCGAAATTCCCTCGCTCGGCCGCCACCGCGATTAACCATAGCTGCGCTCTGTTGCTCAACGAACGGGCCGGCGAAGCCCGCGATCTGCTTGAGAAAATACAGCCCAACACACTCGGACCAACCGAAGCGTCGGCTTATTATCTCGCCCTTTTTGAAGCTTATCACGCCCTCAAACTTTGGGACCTCGCGTGGAAAATGAGTGACAAAATCGCGACCGCAGCGCTTTTCCCGGCGCAGCAGAAATGGCTCGAAGACCGCAGAAAGGAAATGCCCCGGCGAATGGCGGGCCGATAATGTCACCGGGCACGAAATCGTTCCTGCAGCGTTGGTTCGTGACGACACTCGGCGTGCTTGCCGCGGCGGGGATGGTTCGGGGGATTCACGCAGGGAATGTAGTCGCGCTCCTGGCCGCGTCATTTCTCCTCGGGCTTCTCAATGCTTTCATCCGTCCGATTCTTCTCGTCCTGGCCTTGCCGCTCCTGATCGTCACCCTCGGTCTCTTCGCCTTTGTGATTAATGCGATCCTTCTCTACTTCGTGTCCGCGCTGGTGAAGGATTTTTACGTCGCGGACTTTTGGACCGCCCTGAAAGGTTCCGTACTGATTAGCATCGTCTCGATGCTCGCCAACGCGATGTTCGGAGTAAAACACGTTCGCGTCCAAACCGCTCACCAAACACCCATGTCGCGGCCGCCCAGGCCGCCGGATACGGGCGGCGGCCCGGTAATCGATGTTTGAAGGGAGGAACCAAGAATGAACACGAATCAATTCCGAATCGGGTGGAACTTCCAGTCTCCGGGATCGCGAGTGCTTCCGCGCTTCAACGCCCGATTCGTGGTTATCGTCCTCCGGCCCGCAATCGATAACTGACCTCGTTCCGCGAAATGCCGCGCTCCTGAAAGCTTCTTTCAAAATCGGTGATGAACCGCAGCAGCTCAGGCGGCGTATGGATTTTCTCGAAATTAGGGTTCCCTGAAAAAACCTCGAGCATCTGATCAAAATACGGTCTATCGTCTGTGCGCAAATGGACGGTGCCTCCGGGAACCATAGCGCGCTTGAGCACTTCGACAAACCCCGGGGTGATGAGCCGGTTTTTCCAGTGCCGCCGCTTCGGCCACGGGTCTGGGAAATAAATGTGAAACGCTTTCGCTGATCCGGGCAGAAGAAGAAACTGCGCAACATAACTCGCCTCCATCCGGAGCAGGCGTAAATTCTCCAGGTTCGCGCGCTGGCCTTTCCGATCAATTTTTCGCAGCCGGCCCAGCAGCCGCTCGACGCCGATAAAGTTGATGTCTCGGTGCGCGCTCGCATAGGCGATCAAAAACGAACCGTCTCCCGCGCCGAGTTCGACCTCGATCGGTCGTTGAGCGCCGAACATTGTGTCGAGCGGCAATCGGTCCACTATCGAGACCGGTTTATAAATGAGACTTTCCCGCGCGGGCTGCACTACCTTGCCTTTTTCACGAAGAGCGCCAGCGAAGCGGTCCAGCCGTGCAAGAAATTCTTCGCACCCACCGGCCCGATCTCCCCATTGCAAAAGAACCCGGTCAGCGCCACTGGGCCAAGCCGCCGCTGGACCATTCCAGCGTCGTGGCTCGGATACCCAAACAGATGGGAGCCGCGTCCGTTGCAACTGCAGAGGCATCCGCCATAAACCGTTCGATCCTTCAGTTGCTCATGCGCTCGGTTGAGCAACGCCATCATGTCCTCATTCGCCGCCGCTGCGTCCCGCCGCTGGAACTGGATCGTCTGGCCCGGCCTCGGGAACGCTCCGACCGCCAGAACTCCGCTCGCCGCGTCCGCTCCAATCAGGTTGCGAATCAGAAAATCCCCACGCTTGAAGTCGTCCAGGTATTCGTTCACCACCAGTCCGATAAAGAGATTGCCTTGCGCCTTCTTCTGCTCGTCTGGCGCAAGTTTCGCAAAGGTCTCTGCCAGCACCGCGTAGGCAGGGCGATTGGCGATCTCATAGATAAAATTCTGGTCGGCCCTGGTAATAGTCCAGGTCTCGCCGATGGGTGTGCATCCCTGCGAAATCACGCTTTCGAGGGTGACGTCCCCCGCGATGGATATTGCCACGACGCCCTCATCATAGACTTCGCGGTTCAAATAAAGCTGCGTTGAGCGCGTGCTGAAATCCCCGCTCGCCAACCCGCCCAGCACCGGCAGCGGCGCATACGCTTCATTCCATGAGCGCAGCCACGAATCACAGTCCATGTTGAACGGGTCCGCGAAGGCCAGCCAGCCGTTCGTCGCAGCCGCCTCGAGGCCCGTCTCGTGGTGCCAGTAAGCCGCACCCGTCGATTCATCCACATTCTCCTGCTTGAAATGAAAGGCCTTCAGTTCCGCCCCGGGCAAGGAAAAAAGCCCGAGACTGATCCCGGCATTCTCTTCAATCTCCTCGCCGCCGGCGATCAGCGCCTGGCTCGAACACCCGCTCAACAATGGCACCCGCGCGTGCAATTGCACGATTTCGAGAATCTGCGCTGCTTGCTCGAAGAACCGTGGCGCGAGGAAGATCAAACCGAGGGCGACTTTTGGCGCGGCCAGACTCGCACGCAGCTTTTCCGCCCAGTGCCGGATCGCGTCCTCATCGAACTCGCCGCTCCAATGGGCGGCCACGGCAAACGGATGTGACATGCCAAACTGGTAATGAACCACCCGCCATGCGGCAAGTTCAATGATAGTAAGCCCGACCCACCGAAAGCGCGTGGACCCGCCAACAAATTTGTCCGCTTTTTCGCAGGGCGGATGTTATTTGGTGAGTGCATGACTCCTGATGCGGAACTTTTGCGGCAGTATGTCGAGGACGGCTCGGAAGCAGCTTTCGCGGAATTGGTAAATCGCCATGCGAACCTGGTTTGTTCCGCGGCGTTGCGACAAGTCCAGGGAAACATCCATTTGGCTCAGGATGTCACGCAATCAGTCTTCACGGATCTCGCTCGCAAAGCCCGCAAACTTACCCGCCATAACTCCCTCGCCGGCTGGCTTTACACCAGCGTGCGGTTCGCGGCGGCCAATTTGCGGCGCGACACGTGGCGGCGTGAACAACGTGAACAGAATGCCCAGGCCATCAGCGCGATGAGTGCGCCACCGAATTTCCCGGCTTCGCCATCTGAAGTCGACCGCCTCGCGTCGACCCTCGACGAAGCGATGCACACTCTTCGTGAACAGGACCGGCACGCGATCATCCTCCGCTTCTTCCAAAACAAACCTTTTGCCGACGTCGGCGAATCGCTCGGCCTGAACGAAAATGCCGCCCGCAAAAGAGTCGAGCGCGCACTCGAGAAGCTCAGGACTATTTTCGAGCGACATGGCATAACCATATCCGGCGTCGTCCTGACCGAGCTGCTCGCAGCTCAGGCGGTTTCTGCCGCGCCCGCGGGCTTGGCGACCCTTGTTACCAAAAGCGCTCTCATCACCGCCTCCGCCGCTCCACCCCTGGCGAC
>DASYTB010000658.1:0-4430 GCA_036002705.1 Verrucomicrobiia bacterium | reverse complement strand
AGCCAAACGCGGTGCGGAGCGAAGGGTCTTCGGCGCTTTTGTCCTCGATAAAATCTCCGAGGCTCGCCTCCTCGCCATCGCCCACTTCGGCCTGGAGCGACACCGGTTGCTGGGCCATTTTCAAAATCGATCGGACGCGTTCCACCGGCACTTGCATCTCGTCCGCGATTTCCTGGGGCGATGGCTCGCGGCCAAATTCCTGAACGAGCTGCTGCTGAAGGCGCAGGACTTTGTTCAAAGTTTCGATCATGTGAACCGGAATGCGAATGGTCCGAGCCTGATCGGCAATTGAGCGGGTAATAGATTGGCGGATCCACCAGGTCGCGTAGGTCGAAAATTTATATCCGCGGCGATATTCGAATTTTTCCACGGCCTTCATCAGGCCCATGTTCCCTTCCTGGATTAAATCGAGAAAGCTCAAGCCCCGATTTGTGTATTTTTTGGCAATCGAGATGACCAATCGCAAATTGGCCTGGACCATCTCTCCCTTGGTTTCCGTGGCTTTTTTCCGAAAGGCCTGCAATTGCTCATAACGTCTCATGAACTCGGCAATGGGCATGCGCAGGAGCAACTCGAGGGTCCGCAATTTTCCGCGTTCATTTTGCAAAATTTGTTCGCGTTCCTCGGATGCCGGGCGGTTCTCCGATTCGCGGAGCAGCAGCTCTGAGATGTGGACCTTCTCGGCGATATTGTCCGCCACCTGGGTCATCTCCTCGATCACCTTCTGCTTGAAACAAAACCGGCCCAGAAAGATCCGCAGCTTGCCGCTCCAGTTCTCATAATCCGTGTGGATCTTCTTCTGCTTTCTATCCGAGGCGTGCAGGGAGGCACTGTAAAGAGCGTCCAGCGTGCCGTCGATTTCGCGGCATTTTTTGACCAGGCGGCGCAACGTGCGTAGATGGGTCTCGCGCGCGGCGATTTTGCTGTCCTGCACCGCGCGATCGAATCGTTCTTTCGGCGGATCGCAAACCAGTTTGTCCGCCAGCGCGATGTGCTCTTTGGCAGCGAATCCGAACGAATAGATGATGTCCTTGATGGTGAGGTCGGCTTCCTCGATTTTCTTTGAGATTTCAACTTCCTGATCGCGCGTGAGAAGTTTCACCTGCCCCATCTCCTTTAGATACATCCGCACCGGGTCATCCAACGCCTCGGTGCCTTCGCTCTCTTCATCACCTTTGGAGGTGGTCTTGATACGATTGGGAGCGGTTTCCAGGACCTCAATGTCGAGGCTGCGCAAACGGCGGTGCACCTCTTCGAGATCTTCGGGGCTATGCTCGTCGGCCGAGACAACTTCGTGCAAGTCTTCGCGCGTGAGGTAACCCTGTTCGTGCGCGATTTGAATCAGCTCTTTGACCTTCTCGCGCAGCGTGAGGCCAAGCTCCCGACGGACTCCGTCGAGCGGAGAACCGTTGAGACGTCCTCCCGGAATCACGGCCACGGAAAGACCGCGGCGCGCGGCGCTTCGGGGCAAGGGCGTGGTGGGTTCCGCATCGAAGTCCGTTCGGGGAGAAGAGGCTTCGGTTTCGAGCAGGGGGCTTGGTTCGATACTCATGATGATGTCCGCTGAATAATGTTTCGTTAATGCCCGCGCGCTAAATTCCGCATTTGCTGAATTGTCTCGTTTTCGTTGTCGCGCACCAACGCCGTCGTGACCACGGTGCAGAGTGTGGTATTGGGTTCCAGACCCGTCAAGAAAAGCGCGGCGTCAAGTGGCCTGAAGTTCTTTTCGGGGCACCCCTGAGCGGAGCGACGACTTGCGCGCACGCTGATAAAAGCCGCAACTCATCACGACGCAATCTCTATATAATCGCCCAACATTATACGCCTCTCTGGCGCAACGCACGCCCGAATCCAGGGTTGCAAGCAGGCCGTTCGCTCGCCCGCGCGATCACTAATGGCAAAAAGCTTGACGCAAATTCCCGGTCTATCAATCTCTTCTGAACCTAAACAAAAGGGTATTTAATGACAAAATTAGCCATCTCTCTTCTTTCCTTTGCTACTTCCGCGCTGCTCCTCGAGCGCGCTCAGGGCGATCCTCTCGGCAAGGATTTGCCGTCGCAACCGCAACTCGCGGCCGCGCTCAAAGCTGTGGTCGCGGGAGGTGGAAACGCGGGTTTTGCGCTGAACATGTGGGCAACGATCGTGAATCGCGACGGTGAAGTCGTCGCGGTGGCTTTCTCCGGTAAGGAGCGCGGCGATCAATGGCCGGGCAGTCGGGCTATTTCGGCGCAAAAGGCGAACACGGCCAACGCCTTCAGCCTTCCTGGTCTCGCTCTTTCCACCGCCAACCTCTACTCAGCCGTGCAACCGGGCGGAACGCTCTACGGGTTGCAGCACAGCAACCCGGTCGATACTGGAGCTGCCTACAAAGGCCCGTCCGAAAACTACGGCAAACCCAACGATCCTCTCGTCGGAAACAAAATCGGAGGCGTTAATGTCTTCGGAGGGGGACTGGCCTTGTACAACTCCGCCGGCAAGCTGCTCGGCGCGATTGGATTGAGCGGTGACACCTCGTGCACCGACCACATCATTGCCTGGAAACTTCGCCACGCGCTTAATCTGGACAACGTTCCCGCGGGAGTCAGTCCAACCGGCGATGATAATATGGTCCACGACATTTCCGAGGACGCCCATGGTCATCCGGTGAGTGCGAGTGGTTGGGGCCACCCCGTCTGCGATGCGACAGAAGGACAAATCGTTCACGATCTGCCCAAGGATTATCCCATTGGGCCAAAGCCTTAAGGTCGCAACGTGCACGTTCGAGTTGCTGGCGGTCGCAAGTCGGTGGCGGCGGCCGTCAGCCACAACTCGGCTGTCCCTTTGAAGCCGCTTTACTTAATTAATTAGTGTCCGAGAGAAAGCCTCCGAATTTTTTTAGTTCTTCTTCGCGCGTGAAACCGTTGTCAAAACTCAGGCTTTGGATCTTACCCACGCCGTAGCGGCCGATCAGCCGATCCGCCACGTTCAATCGCGGATTCAAGTGGCCCATCGCCGACTGCACCGAAAAAATCAGAGCTTGCGTCGAGGCACAATGTTTGCGGAAATAAGATCAGGTCACAGAGGCCATAATGGACGATCTGCTCGAACAATTTCCGAAAGAGATTACGCTGAAAGACGCTTTTAAAAGCGTGGTGCGGCCGCTGGAATCTACGGACGAGAGCGCCTTCTACGATTTTTTTCAAACCGTTCCGGAACAGGAGCGGATGTTCATCAAGCATCGCGTCGCCGACCGGTCCGTGATTCGCGACTGGTGCCAAAACATCGATTATGGCCGCAACCTCGCGCTGCTCGCGTTGTCCGAAGACCGAATCATAGCCGACGCGACCCTGCATCAGCAACTGGGCGGCTGGCGCCGGCATATCGGGCGCGTGAGCGTCCTGGTTGATCCGGCGTTTCGCGGACGGGGCCTGGCGAAGGCGTTAATCAGCGAACTGGTCGAAATTGCCTCGCACCTCGGTCTCTCGAAGATCGAAGCAGAGTTTATTGGCGAACAGGCCTCGGCGATGCACCTCTTTGAAATGCTCGAATTCACTCCGCTGGTGCGCTTGCCGGGTTACGTCAAGGACATGCAAGCGATCGATCACGATTACATTCTGCTCGGCCTGGACTTGAAGACCGACGAAGAATACGCGGGCATGGAGTGATCTCTTGCGCCATCTTAATCGATCGGGCGAACGACGACCCGCAACCCTTCGATTGAGACGACGTTCACGTTCTGCCCCTTCTCGACGAAGCCGCCTTCGGTCACCACATCCACCCTTTTACCAGCGATCATTGCGGTCCCCGCGGGCCGCAGCGTCGTGATCGCCACTCCGCTTTCGCCTAGTAATTCAGGCTTCTCGGCGCCCACCGTGCCGATCTTTCGGTGTGAAACGAACATTCGAGCCACGGTGCTTTCAGGAAAGAACTTCACCCATAGGAGCATGCCGCCAATCAGGAGGAGCAGAACGATCCCGAGCGTGCCGTTGCCGGTCTTAAGACCGAACTCCGTGTAGGAGTACGCGACGGCGGCGCAGAGCGCGAGCAACCCCAAGGCGCCGGCGATCAGGCCGGGAAGAATCGTTTCCAGGAAGAGGAGGACCAACCCTGCCCCGATGAGTATCGCGATCAACGTCATGATTATTCCAGGGAAGCGCGCCCGTTCGCGTCGGAGATCGGGAGCGTCAAAGAAAGTTGAAGAATCGTGTTCCGCATAAATGAATCCTCGTTAGTTCAACATCTCTCGAGCTTTTGACAAGCCCGAAGGAAATCGGAGGCAAACCCTTCAAAATCCTTCGGAATCGAATGCTGAGGTTAGACCAAGGGCAGAGAAAGGTTTGCCAATCCGCATTTTGAACAACCATGATCCATCTCGAAAAAATGGAATACTCCGATCTGCGGAAAGTTCGCTGTTGGTTGCTGATCCTTATGGCGGGACTCGCCGTCAGTGG
>DASYTB010000657.1:0-4189 GCA_036002705.1 Verrucomicrobiia bacterium | reverse complement strand
GGAAGGTGGCCTACGAGGAAGCCGTGCCCGGCGCCAAAGAGGCAGTCATTGATGGGGTGCGCGTGCCATTTCTTGGCCTCGACGCGCTGATCGCGAGCCGGATGCGGTCGATCGGATGAGGTTGCTTTCACTCAAAACAAGAGGCTGACCCGTACAATCTTTTTCCTCGATTCAGGCGGCGAAATCGCGGCAGTCCCCTGCTGAAATAATCGCGATTGCCATCTGGGGACATTATCCCGACCTTTTGGAATCACTCGGCAACGGTCTTTTCCAAAGCCATCTCCTTCAGATAAGCGATGATACTTGCAATATCATCGTCCGAAAACGTTTCCGGACCGAATCCCGGCATTTTACTGCCTTCCCATGCGCGGATCGATTTTGGATCGCGGATATAGCGAGGCAGGATCGTCTCCTTGAGATACTCCGTGGGATTGAACGGCAGATTCAGATCAGGCCCGACCTGGGCCGGTCCTTCGCGGTTCAAGGTGTGACAGGCAAAACAAGTTTGCTGGAATAGTTTTAGCCCGCGGGCAACTCGAGCATCTTCCTGCCGCCTGGGAAAAATCCGGGGATAGAGATTCTGAAGGCTGCCTTTGACTTCAAAGGCGACGATCTGGTAAGGCCACTCCTCTTGCAGAATGCCGGAGAGTTCTGGGTTGAGCCAAATGAGATAAAAAGGCCCCGCCGATCCGGAAGCTGATTTCAACGGCCGGTCGGGCCATTTTGACTTTGGATTTTCAATCGCGATGTAAGCCACGGATTGCCCGGGGCCGCTCCGCATGATGCGCTCTTTCGAGATGGTGGCGACAAACCCATCGAGACAACGAAATTGTACCACGTCGTCTTCACGAAGATTGCTCTCGGTGAAGAGCGCCGCGGCGGGAATGGCCTGGTAGCGCATTTCCCGGCCGCCATAAGCCGGATCATGCATCACGGCGATGGTCTCAATCTCCCCCCGTTTCAGCAGCCCGAAGGCGGTGTAGGTTTTTGTGCCGACTTTCAGCGTGGCCTCGGGCTGAGCCACAACCAGGCGTAGACTGAAAAGACAGGATGCCAAAAGGTAAACGGCTCTCATTTGGGCAATACTACTTCAAGCGAGGCATCTGTATTCTATTAAGATAGGTCCCCAAAGTCGCCGGTAATTGGGAACGCCAATTATTTCGGCCCGTCTCCAATCAGCCTGCTTGGCGGTTGGAATACCTCTCGGAATCTAATCCAGCCGCTTCACTCGGATGTTTTTGTAGCGGATGATGCTTTTGGGGTCGTGCGCCTGAAGCGCGAAGGTTCCCTCTCCCAATTTTTTTCCTCGACCGGTCGGAGACACTGGCGGCTCATTGTATTCGAGCACCGTTTTGCCGTCGATCTTCACGGTGACTTTGTGGCCGCGAACCGTGATGTCTTGCGTCCACCATTGGTTGTCCTTCGCCGGTGTCAGGCCGATGTTCACGAGACCGTAGAGGCTGCCGGTTTTGATCCAGTCGGTATGGCTGACGTTCACCTGGCATTCGATGCCGGCCCGCGGAAATCCTCTTTCCTGGTAGGTGGTGTGAAAATAAATGCCGCCGTTCGCGTTGGGCTCGGTCATCACATCGACCTTCAGTTCGAAATTCTTGAATGCGTTCGTGTCGCCGACGTAAAAGAGATGCGCCGTCGGCCCGCGCGTGACGAATGCGCCATCTTCAATCTTCCATGTGTTGGTGCTGTCGACGGAAGCTTTCCACCCGGTGAATGTCTTCCCGTCGAAAATCGTGATGAAGCCCTCCTCGGTATCCGCGGCGCGGAGAGGAGCCGATGTGAGGAAACAAAGAGTTACGCTCAAGTAGAAGTATCGTTTCAGCATAAGATTGTATTTGAAATTAAGTGGTTTGGCATCACACGACCGTTTCGCTGTATTCGCGATTTTTGATTTGGCCGGGTTCGGGTTTGGGGTAGCGGCCATTCGCATCGGGCATCAGCGGTGAAGGGCCGTCGGCGGTGATTTTATCGGTGTTCGGCGAGTATTCGTGTTCGTGGTTGAGGGCTTCGTCGAAGGTAATTTCCTGGCCGGTGTGCGTGGCCATGCGGCCCATATTGCTGACGATGCTGGCTTCGACGCCGCGTTTGACTTCGTTGTGCGGTTTGTTGTTGCGGATCGCGTCGAGAAGGGCGACCCATTCGTTCTTATACGGATCGTTTTCCTCGCGCTTGACCTCCGATTGCCAGAGTCGATTTTCGGCGGTCGCATTCTGGCCTTTGTAGGTGCTGGAAGGTCCGGTACAGTCATTGGCCCGAGCGACCACGGCAATTCCTTTCGTGCCATGTGCCCAGCTATTGTAAACCGGTTGTGCTCCCGGAATCCCGCGTCCGTCCATATACATTTTGGTTCCATCGGCGAAGGTGTATTCGACCGCGTAGGCGTCGAAGTTTTGATCCACGTATTCGATGCCGCCGGCATTCTTTTTGTAATGCCGCCCGCCCACGCCCTGTGCCTTGACGGGCCAGGCATTCTTCATCCAGCAGAGGTGGTCGATGTGGTGAATGTAAAAATCGTTGAAGGCGCCGCCGCTCAGCCAAAGAAAACTGTGGAATCGGCTGATCTGAAACATCACTTCGGTCAGCTCTTTGCCGCGACGATCCAACTGACGCGGAATGCACGATCCAGAGCCGCCTTGCATGCGGTAGCCGCGCATCAGCAAAAGGTCGCCGATCTCGCCGTCCTGAATGCGCTGATGCAACTGTTGCATGTGCCGGCTGTGCCGCGACATCAGCCCCACACCCACCTTTAGATTCTTTTTCACGGAGTCGTCGGCCAGCGCCAGCATGCGGCGCGAACCCGGGCCGTCGCACGTCAACGGCTTTTCCATAAAAACGTTCAGACCCTTCTCAATCGCGTATTGGAAATGTACCCAGCGGAATGCCAGCGGCGTTGTGAAGATTGCCACGTCCCCTTTTCGTAATTGATCCATCGCCTTTTTGTAAGCGTCGAACCCGAGGAATTTGTTGCCATCATCCACTTCCACATCCCCGCCGACCTCGCGGTCCCGTTTCAAACTGGTGAACGCCGTGTTCAGCTTGTTCTCGAACACATCCGCCATCGCGACCAGCTTGGCCCCGCCCTTATTGACGGAGAGGGCGTTCTTCGCCGCGCCCCCGCCGCGACCGCCGCAACCGATCAGCACGATCTTGATTTGATCGCTGCCTTGCGCATGAACCGGCGGAAGTGCGACCCCGGACAGCGCGTAGGCTGCGGCAGCGGCCTTGCCAGTTGTTTTCAGAAAATCACGGCGGGAAGTTGCTTCGAGGAGCCCGGGATTGTTCATAGGAACTCATCGTAAATGCCGACGCTCCTCTGTCAAAAAGATTCAATTCAACCCTCGGCGCCCGGCCGTCTGGACACCATTTCACATTGTAGGAGGCGAAAAAAGAAAACGAGACAAGAACAAGCAAGGAACTGAACAAACGCATGTCGTAACTTTAGAAGCGGCCGGTTTGCGAGCAAGCAGATGGTTGCGGCCAAAGCAATCGCATCAGAGCTGGCGCGCCGGTTGAGAACTAGTCGAGAGAGGTTTGGGAAGATGTTCTCGAATCAAGGAGACGAGGTGACTCATCTCCTTTTCACATCGAAGGATTCATCGCATCCTCTCCAAAGGACACGGGTGGTCCCCGAAACTCTAGTCCTTCCAATGAATGGCGTGCTGGACCAACTCCGTGGCGCTCTGGAGGTTGAGTTTCTCTTTGATATGCGCCTTGTGTGTTTCGATCGTTTTGACGCTGAGGTGAAGCTTCTCGGCGATCTGGCGGGTCGTTAATCCTTCACCCACCATCGTGAAAACTTCCAGTTCGCGGTCGCTCAGGTCTTCGAGCGGCGAGGCGCCGGGCTCTTTGCGGCGACCGACAAGCTGGGCCATCGTCTTCTTGGCCATCACGTCGCTCAGATACAGTTCACCGCCGAGAATTTGTCGAATCGCCTGCACCACTTTTTCTGTGGCTGCGGCTTTCATAATGTATCCCTGGGCCCCCGCCTTGAGCGCCCGCAAGGCGTAAAGGTTCTCGTCGTGCATCGATAACATCAGCACGCGGATGTTTGGATAATGAACCTTCAGGTTCTTTAGCACCTCGATCCCATTCGCGTTTTTCAACGTGACATCGAGGATGACGATATCCGGCAATTTCTTTTTGAAGTTTTCCAGCGCTTCGGTCCATTCGGCAG
>DASYTB010000656.1:0-3425 GCA_036002705.1 Verrucomicrobiia bacterium | reverse complement strand
AAGTCATTTTCCCATGAACAAGATGATCAAATCAATGATGAAGAGCAGAACGACGGTTACCTCGAGGGTGAGCATCCAGCGGTTGGATTGATCGTGCTGGAGAATTTGATAGAGATTATCGAGGGTTTTCAGCTTCTCATCGACGATGCTGTGCCAATCGCCCAGGTGGAACCGCGAGGCAATGGTTTCGTAAACACGCGCGAGGTGCCAGTCCCCGAAAAACTTCGTGATGTTCGACAGTTCGTCATTGTAACGGGCGAGATCGATGCGGATTTCGCGCAGCTCCATTAAAATCTCCTTTCGCTTCCGAGATTGCCGGCCGCGGAGATCCCGATAGGAGCGTTCGAGCGCGCGGTCCAGCAGGCGATCGTACGCTTCCAGCTCAGCGAGGTTCAGGTTGGCAAGCTCCATCACGTAGATGACTTCGGCAAAATCCTTGGGTTCATCCACGACCAAAGCGGCGTCCCAATCGATGACGACGAGATCATTTTGGTAGTAACTGAGATAACGGCTCGTTGATTCGTTGGCTTCCTGTTCTGAAAGTTTTTCGAGATCAGTCTCCTGGGTAAGCAGGGCGGCGACTGCGCGGCGATGCGCGTTGAGCCAATCCTCGGCGCGGAATTCGGGCGCGGGCAGGAGAGTGCCAGTCTCAAGGCAGAAGACGGTGTAGGCTTCCTCTTCGGCAAGGTATTCCATCGGCCGGATTAAATGGGGCCGCAGCTCGACGTAAATTTTTTCCGCGACTTCCCGCACTTCTCCGTGAAGCGAGCGGTCGCCAAACTGCAGATCGTGGAAATCCACCAGGTCCTCGAGGCGCTCGACCTCGAACGGCACGCGGGCGGTAATGCTGATGGCGCCAATTGGCAGGATTTTGATGACGCGCTCGATCTCGATCGGCCCGCTCGGTCCGATGCGCTTGCAGATGGGCAGACGAACCATCTGCGGACGGAAAAAGAAGGGGTGCTTCGGAGTGCGCTTGCTCGGATCGAACTTGAACTGTTCAACCTTCTCCCCAAGCAACTGCTGCACCGGCTCGCGCGCCATTTCATAAGCCAGGTCAAAAGCGAACATGTAAACCGCCTCTCCCCGGTATCGGGCCTCCTTGGGCGGGTGCGAATTCATCCGACGAGAAGATAAGCGACGAGACGACGCCGCACCAGCGAAACGGACTTAGAACCGCGACACGGACGCATGACGTGAATCGCGAGGGATGAGCTGCCCGCTCCCGTCGCTGGTTGCGCCAGTCGTGCGGGAATGGAAGTTCCCGTTCCAGTACCTTCGCGCTTTTCGTGGGCCACGGAATAATTGTTCGTGCGCGAGGGACGTCGATCAACGTTCAGTTATCAGCCGTTGTTCAGAGGTAATTCAGCGGTCCCTCTGAGATAGAGCGGCGCTCTTCGTGTGAACCACCAGGTCACAAGGCCCGCCAGGGCGCAGACGATCCCACCGAAGCGGATAGTGTTGAGCACGCCGAAGTAGTGGGAAATCGTCCCCGCCTGGAGGCTGCCAAGCGGTGTCATGCCGCCAAACACCAGCGCCCTATTCCCATGATGCGCCCGCGCAAATTATCGGGCACGCTCGTTTGAATAACCGTATTGATGGTGGAAAAAAAGAGCATCATTCCCCATCCAGAGCAGACCAGGCAGAGGCTTGCGGTCGCGTAATGTGGAAAGGCTGTCAGGGTCAGGAGCATCGCGGAAAAGACGTAAAGGCCGGTGAAGGCAAGCCGTCGCGGTGTGAAACTGCCGCCGAAGGCCGCCGTGGTGAGCGCGCCTGCTAACGCGCCAATTCCATTCGCCCCGAGAAGAATACCGTAACCCCGTTCCTGCAAGTGGAGCACGTCGGTCGCGAGCGCGGGCATCAGGACCGAATAGGACCATCCAAAAATGCCCACGACGGCAAAGAGCGCGAAAACGATACGGAGGCGCCGCGTTTCGAGCACATACTTGAAGCCTTCGCGAAGATGCCCGGGTGAATGCGGATGCCGGTGAGCCGAAAGATGGCCGAGTCGCATCGACATGAGTCCCGCCAGGACCGCGAGAAAGCTGAGACCATTCATGAGGAAACAAACGGCGGGGCTGGTTTTGGCCATGATCAATCCAGCAACAGCCGGACCAACGACGCGCGCCCCATTGACGATGGCGCTATTCAGCGAAATCGCATTCATCAAATCCTCGCGACTCGTGATCTCGACGAAGAACGATTGCCGGGCCGGCATATCAAAGGCCATAGCCACACCACCCAAAGCGGAGATGACGACGATGTGGGCAGGCCGCAAGATCCCAGCGGCTGCGAGCCCCGCGAGAATAAACGCCAGAATCATCATGCCCGTTTGCGTGCAGAGGAGCACGCGGCGCTTTGGGTGCCGGTCCGCCAAAGAGCCGCCGTAAGGCGAAAGGAAAAACATCGGAGCGGTGCTCGCGGCGGAGACAACGCCGAGCAGAACTTTTGAGCCGGTGAGTTGATAGACGAGCCAGCTCAGCGCGGTGTTTTGCATCCAGGTTCCCATCAGAGAAACCAGTTGCCCGGCGAAGAAGAGCCGAAAATTACGATGCCGCAGCGCGGAAAACATTCGGCGCAGGACAACACTACCCACCGCCACGCGCCGTGGCTGCCCGGTCAGTTCCTCCGGAACCTGAGCGGCCCTTTCCGGCTGTGCTCTCCGTTCCGTCACCGATCCCTTTCCTCCATCCGCGTTATTCTATCGTGAATGGTCCTCATTCGCGACCCCGAGGAACGAAATGCGGGAGAAGGCAATAAACGAGCGCGCTCCTCAGCTCAGATCGGCGAATTTTGGGAGCGCGGGGCGGAACGTTTGAGAGCTGTGGAGAGCCAGCCTGGCTCGCGGATTTTTTCTTCCTGGTACAACTTCATGCGCGCGGAAAGGATGGCGGCGCGCCCGAGATAGCCAACGAGTTCGTCGGGGCGGTCTCGTCCGACGATCGGGAGGCGCCCAACGCCATTCTGGAGCATTCGTTCGAGAGCAGTTTGCAGCGATTCGTCCGGGTAGCCCACGATTAACTCGGCGCGGGCAATCTCGCGAATCGGAGCGTGCCGCCGGTTTTCCTGGAGAGCTTTGACGAGATCGCCGCGCGTGATGATTCCGACAAGGCGATGGTTGGCGTCCATGAGGAGGGTGCCCTGGCGGCGGCAGAGATCGGCGTCGCCGCTGGCAATCCGGCGGGCAAGTTCGTGAACGGTGACTTCGGAGCTGATCACGGGCGGGTTTTTGTCCATTACATCCGCAACACGCATCAGCTCAAAGTAGTCGATGGCGTATTCGCGCGTGATGTGCTGGCCGCGGCGGGCAAGTTTTTCGGTGAGGATCGAACGCTTCATGAGCAGGACGGTCACGGTCATGGCGCAAACAGAGCCGAGCATGAGAAAGGGCAGAAGTTGAAAATCGCGGGTGAGTTCAATGGCAA
>DASYTB010000655.1:0-10237 GCA_036002705.1 Verrucomicrobiia bacterium | reverse complement strand
GGGCGAACCGATGACCGATAACGGCTCGCTGGTGATTGGAAGCAAAGGAACGCTCTTCACTCGCACGTGGCACGGGGGAGAGAACAAGAACGATATGTACGTCCTATTGCCGAGAAAACAATTCGAAGGATTTATCCCGCCGGCTCCGAGTCTTCCGCGCACACCCGAACATCACCTCGAGTGGATTCAAGCTTGCAAGGGCGGCCCGAAAACGCAGTCGGATTTCGCGTATGCCTCGGTTTTGACGGAGGCGCTTTTGGTGGGCCTGCTCGCGCAGCGAACTGGCCGGCGAATCGAATGGGACGCGAAGAATATGAAAGCGCGGGGTTTGCCTGGGGCGGATGAATTCATTCACCCGAAGTTTCGAACGGGATGGGATCTGGCGTAGGTTGCCGCTCGCGTCTCGCCTGTTCAAGCAGAGACGAGTTCGTCGCGGCCTAGAGCATTCAGGACGAAATCAACCAGATCACTGGAAATAAATGGTTTCTGAATGAAATTGACGCCGGCACGGAGGGGGATGCTGCTGTCGAGGGATTCCGGCGTATTGCCGCTCATGAAGAGGACTTTGAGCGTGGAATTGCGTTCAAGAAGGCGAAGCGCCAGTTGCTCGCCAAAAAGGCCGGGCATCGCGCAATCGGTGAGAAGTAGATCCACGTTCGGGGTCCAGAGATCGAGAGCTTGCCCGCCCGAGTTTGCCTTGATGGTTTTTAATCCCGCGCGTGTTAAAAACAGCGCAGCAAGGGTCGCAAGAGGTTCCTCATCGTCCACAACCAGCACTAAAGGTGTCCTGTTCTCCATAAACAAACGCACGATATCGCGGGAGGGCTGGATGGCAATGGCTGTTTCGGGAAAAATTTTCTTTATCGGCGGCGTTAATCAAAACTAAAGTTCAGCCGATGAATTCCGAATAGGCGTTCGACTTGAGAAAGCAAATTCTGCACGCCAAAAACATCAACGATGTGAAAGTGAGACTCGCCGTTTTGAAAAGCGCTGGAAGCGCTGGCCTCGCGAACCAGATTGTGGTGGCGCGCGATGGCGCCGAGGCGCTAGACTACCTGTATCGCCACGGCGGGCTTGCCGGGCCAGAGAATGGGAACCCAATTCTTGGGCTTTTGGATATGAAGCTGCCGAAGATCGGCAGATTGGACGTATTGAAACAAAACAAGAGCGATCCGGAATTGCGGCACCTCCCGGAGGTGGTACTGACCTCTTCGCGTGAGGAACGCGATCTTCTGGAAGGGTATCGACTGGGGGGCGACGTAGCTGACGTCAAGCCGGTGGAATTTCCACGGTTCACCCAGTCCGTTCGGCAAATCGGCTGCTTTTGGCCGCTGGTGAATGAACCACCCCCGGCGTTATGAAGAGGCGCATTACCATTCTGCTTCTGGAAGACAACGCGACCGATTCGGACTTGGTTGAGGCCATGCTGCAAAGAGCGGGATTTGTCCCAGACATCGTGCGCGTGCTCACGGAAAATGATTTCAAGTTAGCTCTGCTGAATTCGAATCCCGATCTGATTATTTCCGACTACTCACTTCCTTCCTACTCCGGCAAAGCCGCTCTGATGGCGGCGCAAAAGCTCAATCCAGAGATTCCGTTCATTTTTTACTCGGGTACGATCGGGGAGGAAGCGGCGATCGATGCGCTCCGCCTCGGAGCGACAGATTATGTGCTGAAGGACAAACCAAAACGGCTGGTTTCGACGGTCGAACGGGCCCTGGAGGCGGCCGAACAAAAAACCAGCCAGCGAGAAGCGGAAGAGAAGATACGCGCGCAGGCGCTTTTATTGGATCTCGCCACGGACGCCATTATGGTCCTGGACCTCGAGGATCGCATTCAGTTTTGGAATGAAGGTGCGGAAAGGCTGTATGGTTACCCTCCGGCTGAAGTGATAGGGAAGAGAAGCACCGAGTTGATGCCTCTCACCTTGTCGGCACCCTTCGACGAAGCAAAGCGAAGCACCCTTGCAGATGGACACTGGGAAGGAGAGATGGAGCATGCCACGAAAGAGCAAAAACCCGTCCTGGTCACTAGCCGCTGGACCCTGGTGAAGAATGAAAAAGGAGAACCGGAGCGAATCCTGGCGATTAACACCGATATCACCGAGAAGAAACAACTCGAAAAGCAATTTCTCCGCGCGCAGCGGCTTGAAAGCATCGGCACTCTCGCCAGTGGAATCGCGCACGACCTGAACAACATTCTCGCGCCAATTTTTATGGCGAGCGAAATCCTCGAAAGCCAAATCTTGCCTTCGGACGCGGCGGCGATGGTGGATATGATCAAGCGCAGCGCGCAACGCGGCGCGGAGATCGTGAAGCAAGTACTCACTTTCGTGCGGGGCAGCGATGGCCAGCGCATTTCGTTAAAAGTGGATTCTCTACTCAAGGAAATCGGCAAGGTTTGCAGAGATACCTTTCCGAAGAACATCAAAATTGCCTATCCTGTTCAGGGCGATCTTTTGCCCGTTCGAGCGGACCCCTCGCAACTGCACCAGGTCTTCATGAACCTGTGCATCAACGCGCGGGATGCGATGCCGAATGGAGGAAAGCTGACGATCAACGCGAGGAACTTAACGGACGAAAGTGGCTCGAGAGTCGCAGTGGAGGTTGAAGATACGGGAATCGGAATTCCGTCCGGGATCATCGACAAGATTTTCGACCCTTTCTTCACGACCAAGGATCCAGGAAAAGGGACCGGTCTCGGTCTTTCCACGGTGATGGGCATCGTCAAGAGCCACGGTGGAACTCTTAAGGTCGAAAGCAAAGAAGGCGCTGGAACAAGATTTCAGGTCGTCTTTCCGGCGAACGCAGAATCGGACGATGATGAGTCGGACACAAGGTTTCTTCCCGTTCCGCCCGGCAAAGGAGAAGTGATCCTGCTGGTGGAGGATGAAGAACAAATTCGAAACCTGATCGCTCATTCCTGCACGGCACACGGCTACAAAGTTTTGCTGGCGCCGGATGGCGCTTCTGGGGTGGTTCAATTCGTGCGGAACAAGTTAGCGATTCGGGTTGTGATTACAGATATCATGATGCCCGGAGTGGATGGCGCTTCCCTGGCCAACACCATCCGAACGATGCACCCCTCCACCCGCATCATCGCGATTAGCGGGGTCGCCGAACAGGCCGCGGTTCCGGAAGCGGATCGTTTGCTGCGCAAACCTTTTTCCACCGAGGAATTGCTCCGAGCCATTCACCAGCTTCTGGCCTAATGAACGGCCTCCGGCGGCACGCTTTCGAGTAATTTGAATTTCCCGTTTTCGACCGTCAGGATGACCGCCGGCTTTGAGGCGTTGCGGTTTTGGTCGATGGTCGTTTTGCCAGTGACTCCCGAGAAATCCTTCGTCGCCGCGATCGCGTCCCGGAGCTTTTGCGATTCGGTGGTCCCCGCGCGTTTCATCGCATCCGCTAGGACCATTGCGGAATCGTAGCCGAGTGCGGCCATGGCATCGGGAATTTCGTTGTACTTCGCTTTGAAGCGGTCCACGAAATCTTTCACTTTCGGGTCGGTGGACTGATAATAGAAGTGCGTCGAATAATAGGTATTCTTCAGTGCCTCTCCGCCAATCTCGATCAGTTGGGGAGCTTCCCACCCGTCCCCGCCCCAGATGGGCATTGTGATGCCGAGCTGGCGCGCCTGGGAGACGATTAGGCCGACATCCGTGTAATAGCCGGGAACAAAAATCCCGTCTGGATTGGCCCCTTTGATAGCCGTGAGTTGAGCCCGAAAATCCTTGTCGCCGCCGTTGTATTTTTGCTGCGCGGCGATCTGGCCGCCATCTTTCTTGAACTGCGCTTCGAAATAGTCGCCGAGGCCCTGGCTGTAAGCGGAGGCGGCGTCGGAAAGAATCGCAACGTTTTTTAGTTTCAGACTGTCTTTGCCAAAGGTCGCGAGCACCTTCCCTTGAAATACATCTTCGAAACAGACGCGGAAAATGTAATCGCCTACCTGGGTGACACGGGGATTGGTCGAGGAGGGCGAGATCATGGGGATTTTTTCCTTCTGACAGATAGAACCTCCTTCCAGTGAACGGCTCGAGGCGACCTCGCCCAGCACGGCAACCACCCGGTCGCGAGAAACGAGCTTGCGGACGCCGGTCGTCGATTCGCCCTGCTTGGATTGAGTATCTTCCGTGATGAGGTTGATCTTCTTGCCCAAAACGCCGCCGGCTTTGTTGAGGTCCTCGACCGCAAGTTCCGTTCCCTTATGGGAGGATTGACCGAAGGCGGCTTCCTTGCCGGTGAGAGAAGCATATTCTCCCACAGGAATGGTGTCGCTGCCAACACCCGTTCCTGAAGCAGTGCCGGATTCCTCGGGCTTTTTACAACCAGTTGGGAGCAAGAGCGAGGCGAGGATACCCAGAGCGCAAAGTCGTAAATTCATGCGGCGAATCATTGCAATTCCAAGGCGAGGAGCGCAATAGCGGTTTTTGCGTTCGAACTACACAGACGGAGCTGCTGGAAGGCAACTCACCTCAAAATCCCGCTGATCCAATTTTTTTACGACCGGACCCAAACTTCGCCCTTCGTGTCCTCGACGAGGGCGGCGAGGTGCTCTTCGGTTTGGGTGACGCGGAGAACTTCCTCGATGGTGGTCAGGCCGGCTCTCACTTTATTCCAGCCGTCCACGCGCAGGGTGCGCATGCCTTGTTCCATGGCGCGCTGGGCAATGGTCGAGGCGGCGGCGCGGCTCAGGATGAGCGGCCGAATGGCTTCGTTGAGGATGAGCAGTTCGTAAATGCCCATTCGCCCCTGGTAACCCAACTGGCGGCATTGCTCGCACCCGGCGCCTTTGTAAAATTTGGCGGTGTGGATTTCGTCCTCGGGAAAGCCGATTTTGCGGAGGTAGTCGGGCTCGACTTTCTGCTCGACCTTGCAATGCGGGCAGATGGTGCGCACAAGACGCTGGGCGAGCACGGCTTCGACCGACGAGGCGACGAGGAACGGCTCGATGCCCATATCGATCAGCCGAGTGAAGGCACTGGGAGCGTCGTTCGTGTGCAGCGTGCTGAAAACCAAGTGGCCGGTGAGCGCGGCCCGAATGGCGATTTCCGCTGTTTCGAGGTCGCGAATTTCGCCGACCATGATCACATTTGGATCTTGGCGCAGGATGTGGCGCAAACCCATGGCGAAGGTGAGTCCGATGTCGGATCGCACGGCGATCTGGTTAATCCCCTTCAATTCGTATTCGACCGGTTCCTCGATGGTGATGATCCGTTTATGGACGGAATTGATCGTGCTGAGAAAGGCGTAGAGCGACGTTGATTTGCCCGAACCGGTCGGCCCGGTGACGAGAAGAATGCCGTGGGGCTTGATGATGATTTCCCGCAGTGCGTTCTCTTCGTGAGGGGCGAATCCAAGTTTCTCGAGGCTCAGGAAGATTTTTCCGCGGGTGAGCAAGCGGAGCGAAACGCTTTCGCCATAGACCGTCGGCACGGTCGAAACACGAATATCGATTTCCTCGCCTTTGATCCGGACGTTGATGCGCCCGTCCTGCGGCAGGCGCTTCTCCGCGATATTCATGCCGGACATGACTTTGATACGCGAGATGAGCGCCGCCTGGTAACGCTTCAACTGCGGCGGCATCGGTGTTTGGTGGAGAATGCCGTCGATGCGGTAGCGAATACGGAGTTCGTCTTCCGCAGGCTCGAAATGAATATCGGTCGCGCGATCCTTGTAAGCTTCCCAAATGACCTGATTGACGAACTTGATGACGCTCGCTTCCTGGTCGCCTTCAGTGATTTCCTTGTCCTCGACGGTCAGTTCGAGCGGTTCGTCCTCGGCCATTTGGTCGAGGGTTTCCGCGCCGACGCCGTAGTATTTCTTGAGCGCCTTTTGAATTTCGTCCTTGGGCGCCAAACCGAACTGCACCTGGGACTGCGCGTTAAAACGAACGGCGTTGAGCAGCGCGGCGTCAAAAGGATTGCTGACGGCCACTTGCAGAACACCATTTTCAAACTTGGTCGGCAGCACCCCGTATTGGAAGGCGACTTTGGTCGTGATCTTCTTCTGCGCATCCGCGGTCATGGAGGTGTGGGGCAAATCGATGAATGGCCAGCCGAGCTTCTCGGCGAGCCGTTGTAGGAAAATCTCTTCCGACAGGCCGCTCTCGCGCGCGAAAAAGCCGAGGAGCGATTCGGTCGAGCCGTTCTCGACGCCGACGCGCCACTCTTTGGACCAGGCCTCGAATTGCTCGGCATTGAGCAAAGAGGCTTCAGCCAAAATACTTTTGATGGACTTTAGGGCCATTGAATCATTCTCCGGTATTCAGCAAAAATATACAATTCAATCCTGAAAAAGTTGTGCGCGGTTCTCCGCTTGAAATCGTCACCGGCGCGCATTAGGCTTTGCCTGGTGGAAGGCTACAAGCCCGACACAGATCGGAGTCTTTATGAGTATTCGCTATGTTCTCCCGATAACGCTGGCAAGTCTCACGTTCGTTTCGGCGGGCCAACCGGCCGCGGACGCGACCAGGATCGAGGCCGGCCAACCCGCGCCCGTGGTGCTCCCGGAGCAAAAGGATTGGACGCGAGCGGTGAGCGCGACCGAAATCGTCAAGATGAAGGATGCGGGTCTGGATTCTGCCGTGATCAAGGCCTACATCGATTCGTCGCATGTGCCCTATAAGGGGACTGCCGATGACATTCTCTATTTGCACCAGCACAAAATTCCGGATGATCTGATTGCCGACTGGATCAGGAAAGGTAACGAATTGGTGGTGCTTTCCGGGCAGGCGCAAGCACAGGCACAGGCGCCCGCGAACAGTCCGGACCTTGTCGCGCAGCACGCCCAAGCGGCACCTCCGGTCGTGACTCAGCCTCAAGTGGTCTATCAAGCCGCGCCACAACCTGCCTCTCCGACGGTTGTTTACACGTCCCCCAGTTACGCCTATTCGGATTATTATGCGCCTTACGCGTACTCTTCGCCGGTGTATCTTGGGTTTTCGTGGGGTTGGGGTTACCCGTATTACTACCATGGCGGGTACTACGGCGGGGGCCATTACCACTATGGAGGCGGCGGTCATTATGGCGGTGGAGGTCACTACGGTGGAGGCGGCGGCCATTATGGAGGCGGCGGTGGGGGCGGTCATGGCGGTGGCCATCACTAAGCGCGTTTCCCGCAGGGCGTGGCCCCAGCGCACTGCTGTTCTGCTTCTGCTTTTGCTTTAAGCGAGCGGCGCTCTTCGAGACGCCGCGACAAGGGTGCTCGCCTTACTGGGCGGGAGTGACGATTCGGTAATAACGCTGGGCAGCGGAATTGCTGTCAGCCACCGAAATGCTGGACCCTTTATCTGAAGCCGGGACATCGATCCATTTTTTCCACGTCGGAGGGATTAGCGAATCACTATAGAGAACGCTGTAAGAGCGATTCGGCGCGGCAGAAAAGCTGACACCCGCCGAAGCTCCCGCGGAGGGCGAAAGGCTGAGATAGCTTTGTCCGGCCCGCGGATTCGTTCCCGCCAGGTACTCATCTCGGTTGCTGAAGCCATCGCCGTCGGCATCCTGGACGGCATCACTGGCATCGAACGGATTCAAGCCGTATGCAACTTCCCAATCATCAGGCATGCCATCGCCATCACTATCAAAAATGACCGTGATAAAGGCGCGGTCGCTGGTTGTTGCGCCCGCTGGCCCGAGCACCACCACAGAGTAATCCCCGCTGTTCGTTGGCTGCAGACTGGACAAGCTGAGGGTGGCGCTGGCCGCCTGCGGCAATGGCGATCCCTTAAAAAGCCATTGATAATTGAACGGTCCGGTACCCGTTGCCGCTACGGATAAAGAAATATTCTGGCCAGCGATCGCGACTTGCGTTTTGGGTTGCAGGGTGATGATCGGGGCTTCGCCGGGCGAAACAATCGTTCCCGCAGTGGGCGCGGCCGCGGTCCATTTAGCCGGATCGTCGCCGAAGCCGGCGAGGTCCACGCGAGCGAGAGAAAACCCAAAACCATCCGCGCCCGAATTCCAGGGCGCGTGATCGGAGTAGGTAACTTCGTCCTCGACGACGTAAGGCACCTCACCCGTGATCGACGGTGAATCGGGCATTTGGAGCGAAACAAGATCGTCATCATTCCCTAAACTACCGTCGTAGGGCCCGAACAACAGCACGCTGGCTAGCACGGAGTATTTGGAGCGGAACGCGGCCGTCTGGAGTTGATTAGCGACCGGATCGAAATTCACGAGGAGAATCACTTGATTTGGTTCGATAGTCGTTCCTGCCGGGAATGTGAACTGAATTCCACCCTGCAAGCGCCAGCTGTTCGTGGGATAAGCGGAATCAAAAAGCGGGACCGCTTGCGCGCCGCGATTCACCAGTTCCACGAACTCATCCTCGGTATCGTTCCAGGAGCTGTTGTTGAGCACAAGATCGGGCGGGTGATACATGATTTCGGAAATGATAACCGGAGCCGCGAATGGGCCGGAATTTGTCTGGCCGAAAGTTGAAGCTTGTTGGGTCACGAATTTTTCCGCGCGAGTGCTGTCCACGTATCTGCCGAAACTCAACCCTTCCTTTTGAGCGCCAAACGTGAAGCCATGACAATATCCCGTGAGCTTGCCAACGGAATCGGCGGAAAAGAGGTAAACTTCTTCCCCGGCAGGGCTGAGGGTGAATGGTTCCAGGTTGCCCGAAATACTTCCAAACTGATCACTGGTAAAAACAATAAACCCGCCGGCCGGAATGATCGTTCCCGCTGGAATGCGGAATTTGCGGGGCTTTTGCAGATTGTCGGTGAGAAACCAACCGCTGATATCGGCAGAACTCGATGATAGATTCTGCAACTCAATCTTCTGAGGAGAGCCCGTGACCGGGTGCGTGAGGATTTCGCTGATCACGACGCGCCCGGCGGCAATCGCAGCGGGCGGATCGGCGGCCCCGGGCGAACCGCCTTCGCTAACGCTTGGCTGCCAGCTTCCCGCATCGCTCAAATCCGTTCCCGCGGTCGTTTCAAAACGCGGCACGAGGGAAAATCCAGCTCCGTCGGTGGATGGGTACCAACCATCCTTGAATTTAATGCTGGCAATCTCTTCACCGAAAGCGCCGGTGACCACGATGGTATCGCCCGAATTATCCAGTTGGCCGCTGAATTCGCCCGCGACGACCGGTCCCGTGCCGTAGCGGGACTGAAACGCCGCGGCATTCTTGACGATCACCACATACGCGCCGGGATCCAGTGTCCCGCCCGTGAACGTAAACTGAATCCCGCCGCTGACCGTGATGCCCTGCAGCGGCATGGGTGCCCCGCCGGTATTTCGGAATTCGACAAATTCGAAATCACTCTCTCCAAAGGTTCCGTCGGCAGGAGAGGAGGCAGGATGATACATGATTTCAGTGACGGCGAGCGCCGGCCGCTGGACCGTGAAGCTTCGAACACTCGGGCCGCTCCACGCCGTGCCGTTGAGCCGCCGCGCAAACACTTTGCTGTTGGCCTGAATAGCCACCGGGTTGCTGTAACGAACCGCCTTCGAAGAAACGGAACCGCCCGGCAAGCGCGGATCACTGCCATCGAGCATGTAGTAAATTGCGCCCGCGCCCGTGCCACCGAGAGTCAACAGAGTTCCCGATTTTGTGATACCCTCCGGCAGAGCGAAGGTTGGGACTGGAAGAAACTGGCTGTCGATCCAGGTGTACCGTCCCTTCACCCAATTCGTGAATGATTGAATGACCCCGGCGAAGGTGGTTGGCGCGGAATAGATCGGAGGATTGGGCCAGATGTACGTTCCGAGCCGCGGCCATTTTTGGAAATCGCGATTGGCGGCACCATTGATGATCGCCGCCAGTTCCTGCGCGCGCGCAATGACATTGGTACTGGAAAGAACATTGGTGCGCAATTCACTCCATCGATCCGTGATACGCTGATTGAAGTCGGGGTCGCCGGTGGTGCCTCCGGGATCGGTCGTCCCGCACATCAAGCGGCGCAGCCAGATATGATCGTTTTCGCCCAACTCCTGCCAGTACCAGTTCGGGGTGTTGGCGCCGTCCAGATAGTCCGCGTTTCCAAAGCTGAGATTAAAATCCCAGATGGGTGACATGTGCACCTTGCCGCCGCGCGGCTTATAAAAATAATTGCTGAGCCGATAGCCGTCGATCTGTTTGGCGAATTCAATGATCCAGTGGAAATCCACGAAAGAATCGACATCGAGGTAGGACGAATAATGATTCGTTCCGGTCGCTGTTTTCCAATTTGAGGCGTAGAGTGCCTTTTCCATTTGCACCAGGTAATTGCGCAGCCAATTCAACTG
>DASYTB010000654.1:0-1937 GCA_036002705.1 Verrucomicrobiia bacterium | reverse complement strand
CCGTGCGCGTGGCGGAACAGCCCGTAAAAATCTCGGGACGCATGCCGCTTGGGGACAATTTCTGGACGCAGCGGCGGGAGGAAATCCTCAAATACACCCTCGATCACGCGGATCTGCGCATCGAAGCGCCGGACGTGAAGGTGGCCCCATTCGCGCACTATTTTTCCAAATACATCACCCCGCAAGGGCAGCTCGCTCTCGAGGCCGAGGTCAAGCCGGGGCAAAACCTGGATGGGAGATTCACGTTGCGCGGCCTCGAAACGCGACCCATCGCGCAGGTCGGCGTGGTGCAGGGAATTCAAGCCAGGGTCTCCTTTCAGGGGAAAGAGGTTAAGATTGACGACTTTAGCGGAATCATTGGCGGCGAACGTCTGGCCATTGCCGGCTACCTCAGCTTTACACCTGAAAGACTCGCCAAAGGTTATCCGGATGTCGATTTGCGGATCACCGGCACCAATGTGCCGCTCGCCCGAAATCCGGACGTAATCCTGCGCAGCGATTTGAATCTACATGTCCGCAACGGAACAAATCAGACCCCGATCATTACTGGAGATGCGACCTTGCGCGACAGTTTCCTGCTTCGCGATATTTCCACGCTTGTTCCGGGCCGGGTGGCAAGCCCGAAACGCCGGCCTCCCTTCTTCAGCATCGAGCAGGATCCGATCGACGATTGGCGGCTGGACGTCCGGGTGGTTGGAGACAACTTCATGCGGGTGCGAAGCCCTTTTTTTCAAGGCGTCGTTTCGGCGAACTTTCGCGTAAATGGAACCTTGCTGGAGCCGATCGCTCTGGGCGACGCCTCGATCAGTTCGGGAACTATCATTTTTCCGTTCGCAACCATGGAGACCCGCCAGGCGCTCGTCTCCATGACGAGCGACGATCCTTACCTGCCGCACGTCTTCGCCATTGCCACGGGCCGGGCGTTTGGCTTCGACATTCGGATGCAGGCCGAGGGGCCGGCCAATCAGCCCGTGCTGCAGTTTTCTTCCGTGCCTGCACTCACCTCCGAACAGATCGTTCTCATGATTACGACCGGACAGATTCCACGAACGGATTTCGGTTTCTCGAACCAGGACCGCGCCAGCAAGCTCGCGATGTTTTTGGGCAAAGGCCTTTGGGCCAAGTTGCACCCCGGGCAGCCAGGCGAAGAAAGGCTGACCATCCGCTCTGGACAAGATATCACGGAACAAGGCCGCCAAACCTACGAAGTCGATTACAAACTTAACGATCGGTGGTCTCTGGTCGGCGAATACGACCGCTTCGGCGCGTTGAATGCCAATGTGAAGTGGAAACTTTTCTCAAAATAAGCTCCAAAAGCCAATTACTTCCCTGGTGTTTGGTATTTGGAATTTGCTCATTCGTGCTTTTGCCGCCCGTCTCGGGCAGGACGAACTCTCCTCCCGCCAGGCTCTCCGTGAGTGGCTATGGAATTTTCGGCAATCGCCAGCTCAAGAATATTCTGACCGTTCTGCAGAAACCGGGTGCCAGGCCGCGCACCTTCGATGCGAATTTTGTCGAAGATGCCGTTCTGGTTCTCTTTTCCCGTATCAATCGCGATGGCTTTCTCTATCCAAAAATTCACGCCACCGTTCGGTTTGAAGATGGCCATGAGGAAACATTTACCTGGACGAATCCCCTGGGTGAGCCACTCCCGCGTCCGTTCCCTGCCCGGCACGTCGAATTCAAGATCGAGCCCGGCGTTCTTTTCTATTTCGAGAAGATCAATTTCGCTGGCGTCGAAGCTATCCCGCTCAAAGACGCCGCGCATTTTTTCATCCAGACCGATGTGATTATTTTCCGCAAGCAGGACCGCGTCTATTCCCCCGAGCGGCTCAACTCCGGCATGAAAAGCCTTCAGGAAGCTCTCGAACGGAAGGGCTACGAATCTGCGTCTGTCGCGACCAACAATTTTCTCGTGAACACAAACACCGGTTCCG